>CAZUUH010000006.1:0-31702 GCA_964623415.1 uncultured Candidatus Saccharibacteria bacterium
CCTGCTCCACCACTTAATGTGGTTGAACTTGAAGTTGTTGTTGTAGTTGTTGTTGTAGTTGTACCTGCATTAGCCTTAGCCTTTGACATTGCGCCAAAGAGACCATCAGCAACTAAACCATTTGAAGCTTGCCAAGCTTTAACCTTAGCAGCTGTCATTGGACCAAAAATACCATCTACTGATGCACCAACAACTGTTTGAACTGCTTTAACAGCTTCACCTTTTGATCCAACTCTCAAAGTTGTTGTACCGAAATCATAAGCAGCTGAAACTGACATAGCAAGTGCTAAACCAGCTATTGCGAATGTTCCGATTAAAAATTTTTTTAACATATCTTTTATAATTTTATACACGTTTAGATTAGTCTCGACTTGCCCATTAGTACGACTAATAAATAAATAATATTGTACCTTGGGAAAAACTAATGTGTGTGTATTTTTACCTATAACAATTTCAAACATATTTAACAATTTTTCTTCGCCTCTCTATCAAAGAGCAAACAATAAATTATCAAACTTGCAAACTATTATAGATGCGAACATCCCAAACAATTTTTACTCTCTATCAAAAAATAAAAACTGTCGAGAAAACTAAACCAATTAACTCAGCTTACTACTCTTTCGAATAGTAAACTTATCTGCCTTGTCGACAGGGCCGATAAACGCATTTTATTAATTGTAGAAATTCATAATTCAAATGATTTGAAATTTCTTCTCTATCAAAGAAAATTCAAACTACACTTTTCAAACTTCTCTATCAAAGAAGAAAAATGTATGAAAATGAATTTAAAAAAAATAAAATGAACCGACCAAAGAAAACGAATAGCTACTACCTTCTTGGTATTAGAATTTAGTAGTATTAAATTTTCAATGATCTGTTATCTTGTAACGAATGTTTTACTGATAGATAAAACATCCATTAACAATGTATATTAACATATCTAGTGAAAAAACACCACACATATAATATATACTCTTATATTATATACCTAGGGTTTTAAATGTGCAATAGATATAAGGGTTTAAAGATACAAAAGTGTGGATAACCTATATATATTAATAAAATGATAGCATGTCATAAATATGAGTTTTTAGAGATAAATTATCGTGTGTTTTTAGACTATATATAAAGAGTATTTTAAGGAGTATTTTGGAGTAATAAAAATGTCTGGATAAAAATATATTTAGGGGTTGCATAAAAAAAAGTTAAGTATATAATGGACACATTAAAGACATAACCATTCCGCCTTGGCGGGGTTCAAAGACATTATGAACAACCAAAAGGACACACAAAGGACAAGCGTTAATATATACGACAAAGAAAATGTCCCTGACAATAAAACATTGTTAAACTTACCTGTTACGGAAATTATGAACAAAAGGACAGAAAAGCTTGTCACAGCTTTATACCTTGTCTCAGACTGTATGGATGAGGGTGATGCCCTCAAATTAAAAATGCGTCTTTTAGGAGTAGAATTATTGTCCGATACATTCAAGTTAAATATCTCCTCCCCTATAGAAAACAATAAAGAAACTGCCTCTGTTTTAAACAAAATAAATGAATTAATTTCTCTCCTTGAAGTTGGATATAACATAGGATCAATTTCTGAAATGAATAACGATATTATAAGGAAAGAGTTTAACATCTTAAAGATAACACTTGAGACCAGACTTATGAAAGAAAATAGTCTTCACATCAGTCTAGATTCTAGAATGTTTGATTTAGGATTAAGGAATGATGGTTTAGAAAATTTGTCCGATAAGAATCATTCAGCATATAGGACAATAAAGGACAGTAATCATACTGATAAAATAAGTCCTTTAGGAGAAATAAGATTTAAAAAGACATTATCAACACCAAACTTAACAGAGAAAATAGATAGACCTTCAAAGATTATATCTATTGTGAAAGAAAAGAAAGAAGCTTCTATAAAGGACATCGCACTCGCATTTACAAACTGCTCAGAAAAGACAATTCAAAGAGATTTAAATACTCTCGTTTCTAAAGGACAAATCAAAAAGACAGGTTCTAAACGTTGGTCTAAATACTCTATTATTGATACTGTAAACAAATAAAAATAAAAAAGAAATACTCTTTTTAAACTCAAAATTTACTAAAATTTTGAGTTTTTTTGATAGTGAAATTATGCTACAATATGAAGACATATGGCTAAAAAAAATGTAAATGAAACTAAAAATGAAAATGGTAAAAAAAGAAATTCAAAAATAGATTTAAAAGATGAAACTCGTCATACCGTTTGGGGTATCGGGTTTTTAGTTTTCGGATTACTTGTAACATTATCAGCTTTCAATATGGCAGGTTTAGTTGGCGAATTCTTCTACAAAGGATTCAACTCTATCTTAGGAATCGGCTATTATGTTTTACCCATACTCCTGGTTGTAATTGGATTTTCATTTTTTAAAAAAGACCACATCGAGCTTGCTGGAACCCAAGCGATATTTGGGTTCATCTCATTACTTTCTACCCTTGGGATAATAGACCTCGCAGTAAATGGTAACGGACCATCTCTTGATATGACATACGGAGGCTATGCTGGGAGCATCATCGCTTGGCCATTCTTAAAACTTTTTGGTGTTTATGCTGGGATACTTCTCCTTGGAGCAATTTTAATTATTTCTTTAATTATCTTATTCAACAAAGCTCCTAACCTTGGAGAATTCTTCCATAAAATATGGTCTATGCTTAAGATGGATATTTTTAAGAGAAAAGAAAAAGATGAAGAATATTTAGACTACAATGTAGAAGAAGAAAAGAAAGAAGAAAAACAAAAGAAAGAAGAAAAGGTTTTAGAAGAGATGCCTTACGATGAAGGAACACCTAAAGAAAAGGTAAAAGATGAAGAGGAAGAGATGATGAAACCTTTAAAAAAGAAGCTGAACAACAATTACGTCCCTCCCCCATTGTCACTTCTCGAGAAAGATAAAGGTAAACCAAACGTTGGAGATATGAAAGGCAATTTGAATATTATTCAAAGAACACTAGCAACATTTGGCATCTCTGTAGAAATGGATGAAGTTACAGTAGGGCCAACGGTCACTCGCTATGCTCTTAAGCCAGCTCAAGGTGTAAAGCTTTCTAGAATTGTCGGGCTTCAGAATGAACTTGCTCTTGCCCTCTCTGCAAAGACTATACGTATAGAAGCTCCTATTCCCGGTAAATCCCTAGTCGGAATTGAGATACCAAACAAAGTTAAATCCACAGTTGGCTTAGCAACACTACTTGCTGATGATAAGTTTGAAAATTCTCCGAAACCACTTACTATCGCACTAGGGCGTGGATTATCCGGAAAAGCAACATTTGGCAACCTAGCGAAAATGCCTCACCTTTTAGTAGCAGGTACTACTGGTTCTGGTAAATCCGTAACAATACATTCAATAATAACTTCCTTATTATATAGAAATGGCCCAGAAGATATGCAATTCATCATGGTGGACCCAAAGAGAGTTGAACTAACACTTTATAATAAAATCCCCCATCTACTCACACCGGTCATCACAGACGCAAAGAAGACCATTCTAGCACTCAAATGGGCTGTTAAGGAAATGGACCGCCGTTACGACATACTTCAAGCTGAATCCGTACAAAATATCGAATCTTATCACTCAAATGTTTACCAGAAGGGTAAAAAAAGTGGTGAAGAAGCTGAAAGATTACCTTATATTATAATAGTTATAGACGAGCTTGCTGATATAATGCAGACGTACCCAAGAGAGCTTGAAAGTGGTATCGTTCGCCTTGCACAGATGTCTCGTGCTGTCGGTATACATCTTATACTTTCAACACAAAGACCGTCAGTTAATGTTATCACTGGTCTTATCAAAGCAAATATCCCAACTCGTATAGCTTTACAAGTATCCTCACAAATCGACTCACGTACTATTCTTGATCAAGGTGGAGCAGAAAAGTTACTTGGAGCTGGAGATATGCTTTACTCTTGTGCTGAGAGTCCAACACCAGAACGTTTACAAAGTGCTTTTATAAGTGAAGATGAAGTAAAAAGAGTTGCTGAATATTTAAGAAGACAATACATAGATGAAATTCCAAACACAATTGAACTTTCTGGAAATATTGAAAAAGGTAGTTCCCTATTCTCAGATAGCTTAGATGATGGTGGAAGTAATGGTGAAGATGATCTATATGAAGATGCGAGAATGATAGTAATCGAAGCAGGCAAAGCATCCACTTCATATTTACAAAGGAAACTAGGTATAGGTTATGCTAGAGCAGCTAAATTAATGGACATGCTTGAAGAAAGAAATGTGATAGGCCCTGGTAATGGTGCCAAGCCAAGAGAAGTATTAGAAAAGACAATGGATCATACTTCAGAAATGTAATAATAATTATGAAAAATATTAAAAATAAAAACATAAAATGGTGGGTAGGAACGATGTCTTTTGTTTTGCTTTTTGGTGCAATAATATTTTTCAGTTATGAGAAAATGTGTTTTGTTTGGAAAGGTGTAGAGCTTGAAGTAACAATGGAAGAACAAGAAAATTCTTCTTTAGTAAAAATCTATGGTAAAGCTGAAAAAGCTAAACATCTAACAATAAACGGCAGAGAGATATTTATAGATAAAGAAGGAAACTTCGAAGAATATGTATCTATCCTTTCTGGTTATTCAATTGTCGAAGTAAAAGCAATAGATCAATTTGGTAAAATAGATAAAAAAGAATTTAAAATTATAAGAGAAAAAAATGCGGAGGCGATCGCATTTGAAAAAAATATAAATATTAATTAAAAATATTATGCAAAAGAAACCTAAAAAAGCTCTTAAAACATTAGGAGAAGAAGCAATAGAAGACACAATTAAATCCATCCAAACAAAATTTGGAGAAGGGGCGATTATGAAACTAGGAGATGCTCCAAAAGTTAATATCGATACTATTCCTACAGGGTCTATAGGTCTTGATATGGCTCTTGGAGTTGGTGGAGTACCTCGTGGCCGTATGATAGAAATATATGGACCAGAATCATCTGGTAAAACTACACTTGCATTACACATCGTAGCTGAAGCTCAAAAAAAGGGTGGGGTTTGTGCTTATATCGATGCCGAGCATGCTATGGATCCAGAATATGCTGGAAAGCTTGGTGTAAATATTAAAGAGTTATTAATCTCTCAGCCAGATAACGGTGAACAAGGACTTGAGATAACAGAAAGTCTTATACGTTCCGGCAAAATAGATGTTGTGGTGGTGGACTCTGTCGCAGCTCTTACTCCTAAAGATGAGATTGAAGGAGATATGGGTCAACAACACGTAGGTAAACAAGCAAGACTTATGAGTCAAGCATTACGTAAGCTTACAGCTATAGTTGCTCACTCAAAAACAGTTGTAATTTTCATCAACCAAATACGTATGCAAATTGGGATTATGTTTGGCAACCCAGAAACGACTCCAGGAGGTAAAGCTTTGAAGTTCTATTCAACAATAAGAATAGACATTCGTCGTATAGCACAAATAAAAAAAGGAGAAGACATCGTCGGAAGTCGAACAAGAGTGAAAATAGTTAAAAACAAGGTCGCTTCCCCATTCAAACAAACAGAGTTCGACATTCTTTATGGTGAAGGTATTTCTCGTGAAGGAGAAATAATAGCTCTTGGAGAAAAACTTGGAATAATAGATAAATCTGGAGCATCTTATTCTTACAAAACTAAAGAAGGTGAAAAGATTGCAATGGGTAGAGGTTACGATGCCACAAGAACATGGCTACGTGACAACAAAAAAGTATCAGAAATATTACTTAAAGAAATAAGAAATAGGTTTAGTGAGATACAAGTTGCAAGTAGCGCAGAATAGTGATATAAAATAAATATTATGCTTGAATATAGTGAAATTCGAACGGGAAAAATAATAATATATGAGGATGAACCATGCGAAGTTATGGACAACCACGTTGCTCGTACCCAAATGAGAAAGCCTCAAAACCAAGTCAAACTAAAAAGTCTACTTTCTGGTCGTACTTGGAATGTAGCATTTCATGCTGCAGAAAAAGTTGAAGAAGCTGAGATAGAAAAAAGAGATGTCAAATTCCTTTATACAAATAAAGGAGAATACTGGTTCTCTTCACCTACTCAACCAAGTGATCGTTTCAAAATAGACGAAAAAATAATTGGTGATAATACTAAAAAATTCTTAAAACCAAATGAAAATGCAACTGCGGTGATATGGACAGATGATAATGATGAAGAAAGAATTATAAATGTTAAACTTCCAATTAAAATGGAATTCTTAGTTAAGGAAGCTCCTCCATCAATAAAAGGCAATACTGCAAATGGTGGAGGTAAACTTGTAACTCTAGAGAATGACATAAAGATAACTGTTCCATTCTTTATCGAGCAAGGAGATAAAGTGGTGGTGAATACAGAAACCAACGAATACGTAGAAAGAGTATCCAAATAAAAAACCTATTAAAAAAGACCCCATATGGGGTCTTTTTTAAATATTTAATCTACAATTGTAATTCCTGCTTGGCGAGCACTACCTTCTATTATTTTCATTGCTCCTTCTAAATCTTTAGCATTTAAGTCTGGCATCTTTCTTTCTGCAATTTCTTTAACTTGTGCTTTAGTAATTTTACCTACTTTTGAAAGATTTGGCTTACCTGAACCACCTTCTACACCAGCTGCTTTGAAAAGTAAACCTGATACTGATGGTGTCTTAACCTTTATATCATAAGTTCTATCTTCGTAAACAGTTATAAGAACTCCAACAGTATTCCCTGCCTCACTTTGAGTCATTGCATTGAACTTTTGACAGAATTCTGCAATATTTATACCCGCTTGACCTAAAGCTGGACCAAGTGGAGGAGCAGGAGTAGCTTTAGCTGCTGGAATCTGTAACTTAACATTTTTTAAAACTTTTTTTGTTGCCATTTTATTAAAAATTTAATATTGATAAAATTTCTTTTTAACTTAAGTTAGAAGCAAACCTAGTTAAATTTTTAACAGGATCAGTATATATTAGATCTTTTTGATTTGCAAGAAATCTAATTCGACTGGTGTCTCACGACCAAACATTGAGACCAATATCTTAACCTTCCCGCGTTCAGTATCGATTTCATTAACCTTACCTTCAAGGTCTTTAAACGGACCATCTGTTACATGAATCATTTCACCAATCTCTAAATTAATCTGATGCTTAGTTTTAGATTCTGTCTTATCAATCAAACCAAACAAGCTATTTACTTCTTCTTTTGAAAGTGGCACAGGGTTAACTCCTGCTCCAACAAAACCAGTCACACGAGGAGTGTTACGAACAACATACCAAGAGTTATCATCAACTATCATATCCACCAAAACATAACCTGGGTAAACCTTTTCTTCAGATTCAACACGTTTACCAGCTTTAATCTTTATTTTCTTTTCAGTAGGAACAATGACATTAAATATTTTATCATCCATTCCAAGAGATTCTATACGCTGACGTAAGTTACGCATAACTGCATTCTCATAACCGGCATAAGTATGGATTGCATACCAATTTCTCTCACCTTTTGATTCTTGTTTTGCCATATATTAGTTAATTTAAATTAAATGAATAATTTGAGAACTTGTAAGAATATGTAATCTAGCAAACCAAGATAGTAAGAAACAATTGCCGAAATAATCAAAACCGCAACTGTGAAAAATAATGTCTGTTTCTTTGTTGGCCAAGTCACATTCTTTGCTTCTGCCATAACCTCTTTTATATAGTTTATTGTTTTTTCCATAGATATTATTAAGGGTTCTCCCTCTTATTAAAAACCACCCCGAAGGGCTTATATATACATGATACCTCTTTCTTATAACAATGTCAATTAAAGCTAAAACCCCGCTTAAAAGCGGGGTTTTAGCTTACAAAATAAGAATTATTTTATTTCGTAAACAATTACAACATTAGACTTTATCTTATTTTCACCAAGAGGTAAAACTGGTGCACTACCTGAAGCATCCATTGTTTTATAGGAGATAGATTCATTCCTTGCTTCATATCTCAAATAATCAGCACTGTTTTCTGAAAAATTAACAACCTTACCAAGCTTAACACCTAATTGATCTGCTAAAACTTCTGCTTTCTTTTTAGCATTATCAATTGCTCTTTCTCTCGCTTGATCCTTTAATGTTTCTTCATCATCAATAGAAAATGTTGGCCCATTTATATTTGAAATACCAAGCTCAGCCAAACCAGTACGTACGATACTAGCATTATCAACTTCTCTAACTTTAACAGTTATGGATTGAGTAGCTGTATAGCCAATAATCTTTGGTTCATTTGAAGGGCAAGGGTATGTATAACAAATTACTTTCTCGTAAGAATATTTTGGAGAAATTCCACCATACTCTGACTTAATATCTTTATCTAGAATATTCTCTGTCTTCAAATAATTAAGTGTTTTATTTATAACTTCATTTAAAGAATCTTGTGCTTCTTTAGCAGTTTTTCCATCCTTTGTAAGATGAACATCTATTGTAGCTATGTCAGACACAGCTGTAACTTCCCCACCACCACTAACAGTAATAGTATTCTCTGACTGAGAAATACTAACATTATTAAGCTCTGTCATTAACTTAGTAAGAGCAAGAAGAGAAACAACAATTAATAAAACAAAAAATGCAATATTTATTTTTTTATCTTTCAAAAAACTTTCCATATTATTTTAAAAATTTAATTTATAATAATTATTGAACTGCGACTAGTTCAACATCAAAAACTAAATCCGCATTAGCTGGTATACCTGACCCAGCTGGAGGATTTGCTCCGTAAGCCATATAAGATGGTATGAGAAGTCTGCGCACACCACCTACTTTCATTCCTGGGATACCATCAGTCCAACCTTTTATCACATTAGAAAGTGGAAATGTTACAGGATCTGTACCAAAATCTTTTGAAGATTGGAACACTACTCCATTTGAAGCGACAGCACCCGTGTAGTGAACGCTTACAGTTGCACCACTTTTTACTTCTTCTCCTGTGCCAATAACTAAATCGATTTTCTCTAGATTATTAACTTTTTCTAATGGAGTAAAATCACCTAAAACTCTATTATTTGAATCCATATTTTGATTATTGGATTGCATACCCTCTCCTTCGTTTGGAATATTTATTTTACTTGTATCTATCTGACCATCTGAAATATTTATACCTTCAAGAGGGTCAACTTTTTCTGGTTTATTCATAACAAAATAAATAACCCCTAAAATAAAAATTATTACAATAAGAAAAGATACTACAACACCCAAATTTTCCTTTTTATTTTTATGCATAACGGAAAATATTAACTAATAATAGCTAATTTTAACATTTTTTACTTAAAAAAAGAAATCCTTTAAAAAACTAGAATTTTAGGTCTACTGATTCCCCAGATGATGGAGCAAAAGCTTCTATTCCAAAATTATCTCGTATTTTTTGAGCTAAAAACATTGCTGATTTTGGTTCACCCATAACAGCAAATACTTTCTTTAAAGTTTTAGAACTATCTTTAACAAAATCAATAAGATGATCAGAATCTTTATGCCCAGAATAAGCACTTATGAAAGCAACCCTTGCTCGGACTTTTACATCTTGACCCATTATACGAACCTTTTTGACCCCATCTTGAATAAGACGCCCCATAGTACCTGCAGACTGATACCCAGTTAAAAGGAGAGTATTCTTAGGATCAGGTAAATAATTCTTTTCGTGATGCAAAATTCTACCACCATTAGACATTCCACTTCCAGCAATAATTATTTTAGGTGGAGGAACATCTAAGATTGCTTTAGAGTCTTCTGTTTCTCTCGTCTTTTTTAATCCAGGAAAATCAAAAAGATTATCACCTCTTCTTATTATATCTTTTGCTGTTTCATTAAAATACCTATCATATTTCATATAAACATCTGTTAATTTGATAGATAATGGAGAATCAAGAAAGATTGGCATTTGTGGAACAATTTTATTCTCAACTAAAGAATTTATTTCATACAATAATTCTTGTGTTCTTTCTAAAGAGAAAGTTGGAAGAATCAAAACACCTCCATTATTGTAATTATCTTTAATAACTTTTTCTAATTCTTTTTTCCTTTCTCCACGATCTTCATGATTCCTATCACCATAGCAAGATTCCATTACCATATAATCTGCATCTAAAATGGGTTCTGTGTCTGGTAAAAGTGGTGATGGTGAATTACCTAAGTCTCCTGTCATAACTAACTTTTTACCATTATAAACAATCTCAAGCATACCAGAACCTAGGATATGTCCTGGATCTTTAAAAGAAAACTGAAAACCATGATCAACATTTAACTTTTGATCATAATCAATAGTCTCCCAAAGTTCACTCATCTTTTTTAAATTATCTGGGCCATAAATTTCCTTTAAATTATGTTCCCCTTTTTCGTCATCGTTAATTAAAAGATGCGCTGTATCTCTTAGCATTATTTCAGATATTTCTTTAGTGGGTATAGTAGATATTATTCTTCCATTAAAACCCTCACTTATAAGTTTGGGAATTCTTCCGATGTGGTCAGCATGACTGTGAGTAATAAAAAGAATATCTATAGAAGAAGCATCATATGGAAATGTCTCCCAATTTAACTCTTCTAAATTTTTTTCACCTTGAATTAAACCACAATCAATTAAAAATTTCTTGTTGTTACCCTCTAATAAAAAATTTGCTCCGGTAACAGTTCCCGCTCCAGAACAAAATGTTAACTTTAGAATTTTTGCTTCCTGCATATATTAAATATTATACACAAAATTAGCTTAAAATAAAAGGTTTTAAAGCTAAAAATAAAAAATCCTCCTAAAAATTAGAGAATTTCTTATTAGGACTATCGATTATTGTATTACCATAGCTTTTACGCTAGGTGGGATAAAGGATGGAATAGATTTGTTAACTTTAAAAATGTCACAGTTCGATTCCAAAACATTATATCCCCTAAAAAATTGTTCTAGGTAACACATTTCAAATAATCCTATTTAAAGTATAACACTTAAATAAAGAGAAACAAGCATTTTATATAAAACATCACACTTTTGACACTGTTTCAAGAAAACTGTATATTAAAAAACTCGAATCTTAGATTCGAGTTTTTTAATTATTTGCCTGCTTGAGTAAATTTTTCAGTTGCTGTGGAATAAGAGAATAATTCTGTTTCTGAAAACCAATAATCTATTTCTTCTTCAGCTTCTTCTACATTACCAGAAGCATGAATTACGTTAGGAACACCAATATTTTTTTCATCTGCATAACCAAAACTCATATGAGCGTAATCACCTCTTATTGTTCCTGGTGCGGCGTCTTTAGGTTCAGTTGAACCAACCATCTTTCTAACTAAAGAAACTGCTTCTATACCTTCCAAAACAAAAGCAATAACAGGACCTTGTGTCATCATACTAAGGGTAACATCGAAGGCCTTCTGTCCCCTACGAGAAATCATCTTGCCTATACTTTCATAATGATGAAAAAAATGTTGATAACTTGGTTGTAACATTTTTGTCCCAATAATTTTAAGACCAGCTTTTTCAAAACGAGATAAAATTTCACCAACGATACCTCTTTGAACAGAATCTGGTTTAAAAACAATAAGTGTTCTTTCAATACCTGCCATAAAATAATATAAATTAATCTAATAAAATTAGTTAGATTATAACTCTAAAATAAGACATCCACAAGCTAACTATTATTTCTATATCTGTTTATTATCTCTTCTTCAACTTCTTCACGTGGACGACCATATTTAAGGTAAGATAATTCTTTTATTTTAGGAACCATATCTTTATTCCCTTGTGGCAATAAACTAAAGTGAGAAGTCATACTAAATGGTTTAGATGGCATACCATTTATAAGCATACTTACATAAGAATTAAAATTATCTAATTTCATAATATCGCTTGCTGTAAATGTAGGAGAAAATTTTGATTCCATTGTTTTAGAGTCTTCAGCACTAACTCTATAAACTGCCATTGATCCAACGTTACCAAAAACTGCATTTTTAATCTTTTCTTCTAATTGTGAAATATATTGATGGGCAACAGTTAATGATAATTTATATTTTCTAGCTTCAGAAAGAATAGAAGCAATAGAATCAGTTGTTACATTTTGGAATTCATCAATATATAAATAAAAATCATTTACTGGTTTACCAAGCATATCAACCCTAGACATTGCAGCCATTTGTATTTTACCGACAAGTAGAAGCCCTATAAGATTTGCATTTATTTCTCCAAGCCTTCCTTTTGAAAGATTTACAAGCAAAATCTTTTTATTATCCATTATTTCTCTAAAATTTAAAACTGATTTTTGTTGTAAAACAACTGGCCTCATTATGTCGTTTGATATAAAGTTATCAAACTTTGATGTGATATAAGGAACAAAATTTGATAAAGATTGTTCCCCAGTTGTCTGCTCTGCATTTCTCCAAAACTCTGCAATAATAGGATTTTTACAATGAGATAATTTCATATCACGAAAAGCTTTATCAGACAAAACCCTGCCTATCTCAAGCAAAGTAGAGCCACTTTCAGGATGTTCCATAACAAGAAAAGCTGAATTTTTGAAGTATTGTTCAAACATTGGGCCACCAGATGTTCGCATATCAAACAATTTGTTAAATATACTCATAAGCTCATTCACAACAAAAGTCTTTTGCTCAGGAAACCTTGTATCATACTCAATCATATTAAGACCCATGGGACGATCTATGTAAGCAGGATCAAAATAAATAACATCATCTATTCTCTCTTTAGGTATATAACTTAAAATTTCTTCTATATCACTTCCGTGTGGATCTATAAAACAACAACCTTCTCCATTTTTAATATCTTGAGCAATCATATTTTTTAAAATTGTAGTTTTACCAGTTCCTGTTTGACCGATAATATACATATGACGAAGTCTGTCTTCGCGAGACATTCTTATTTCTGTTTGCTTACCGTGATAATCATTAATACCCAAAAGAATTCCCTCGTTACCCATTTCAACTGGAGAAGAAGATATACCAGCTTTAGCTTGCTTTAACTGTGGAGAAATAACTCCATAAGGAAAATGGAAAATTGTAGCGAGTTCTTTTAGATTTAATGACATTTTATATTTATCAGAAAAAATTCTATAAGAAAAATCATGAATGAGATTAGCTAGTTCATTACCCTTAGGATGATTAAAAACAAAACTATTTCTTCCTGCCTCTGTAAACTGGTTAAAAGCTGATTCTATTTCTGAAATAATTTGTTTTGATCTACTTTCTGTTTGAGCAGATGCAACAATACGAATATTTGTAGCCATAATAGTACTTTTTAATTTTTCTTCAATATAAGAAATTTGTTTATCGTTAATTTTCTTTTCTTTCTTTTCAGGAGCCCCTAAAAACATCTCTACAAAAACAGATTTAACTCCTTTTACTATCTGCCTAGTCATACTAAAAGCATCTTTGATATGCATACCATCCTTAAGATCGTTAAGGATTATTCTAAATTTCTTTAAGGTATCTTCACTTTCGGGGCAAAGTGTAAATTGAACAGCTGCTCCCTCTCCTGTCTTTTTAAGCTTCGTAAAAATATTTAAAATAATATTTAATGGGTCATAATCCAAAGAATCATAAAGTTTTATTGGAAAAACTTCATAACTTGAAAGAGTCGCATAAGAAGCTTCTACTGAAGCATCTTCTCTAAAAATATTATAATCTTCTGGATTTTCAATTATTTTTGCATTTGCATGAACCCCCAATAATTGTTTCTCAAATAAATCAGATTTATCTACAGGAACAGCTGCATAAAATACAAAACTGTCACTATTTTCAGAAAGAGCAATCTCTAATGTAAAATGATTACGATTTAAATTTTCTTTACCTTCTCCTACAGAATGCATTCCTGCATAAAACTGCTCCATTGCTCCAAGTAATTCCTTTAAACTCTTTTTATTTGATTCATTATCGTTAACATCAGGTAATGTTATTTCGAAAAGTCGCATATTGAGAGATTTAAAAAGAGACGAACCTTCTTTAAGACCTGGAATTTTATGAATACTATAAAGATACTGCACTAAAAAGCGATGAAAATCATCATCTATATGAGGATTATTAATCTTAGAAACAATGGAAAGTGTATTTATAATTCCTTTTTCAGTTAAAATTTTAAATAATTCCTCCATCTTATAATCATGCTCTTCAGGCTTCAATCTTAAGGCCAGCTTTTCTATTTCTTTACTTTTTAAAGTTGCGCCCTTATCCATTATTTCCTTGGGTTCAAATTTCTTATAATCAGAAATAACATCGCTTGCGATTTTTTCTCTTGAAACATCTTGTCCTTTTTCTTTTAATTCTATTTCTTTTTGAGCTAAATGTTCACGCAAAAAAGCGAGCTCTTCTTCCCCGTTTTTAAACTTAGGAGCATTATCAAAATTTAATCCTTCCATATAAGTATTATTATATCATACACTTTCTTATATGCTATATATCTATTTAGTTAAAATTTCTGCTTCTTTGTCTGTTATTAAAATAGTATGTTCAAAATGAGCACTTTTAGAGCCATCCGATGTTTTTATAGTCCAGTCATCAGAATCTGTAACAATTTCTTCTTTACCTAAAGTAAGCATTGGTTCAATGGCAATTATCATTCCTGGAATTAATTTTTGACCCTTACCAGCTTTACCATAATTAGGGACATATGGATCTTCGTGTATTTGCTTGCCAACACCATGCCCTGCTAGCTCTCGCACAATACCATATTTTCTATTTACAAAAGATTCTATAGCGTAACCAATATCTCCCACAGTCGAACCAGAACGAGCTGCCCAAATACCAATTTCTAAAGCCTTCTTTGTGTCCTCTAGTAAAAGTTCATCCTTCTTGGATATTCTACCCACAGGTATTGTAACTGCGTGATCAGAAAAAAGACCCTTATGTTTCAAAACTAAATCAAGTGAGACAATATCACCTTCTTTTAAAATTCTCTTTTTACTTGGTATACCATGGACAACTTCATTATTAACTGAAATACAAATAGCTGCAGGATAAGGGTAAGATGCTCCATACGGTTTATAATTTAAAGAAGCAGGAGTATCACCATTTTCTTTTATTATCTTCCTTGTATATTGATCTATTTCAAAAGTTGATATGCCGGGTTTAACAAATTTAACAATTTTATCCATTGTTAAAGCTAAAATATGCCCCCCCTCACGAATAGTTTCTATCTCTTCTTTTGTTTTTATAATAATAGTCATATTTAAATTATTTTATAGTAGTACCAACAAAACTATCCATAGATAAATAACTATCTAAATTTTGTAAATTTTTTCCAGACATAAAAATAACTTCTATGTTATTTTCTTCTGCCATTTTTGAAGCAACAGGATCAAAAGGTACATTTGTCGCAGGCTCCCAAACTAAAGGTATTAAAGAAAGATAATCTTTCCAAGATATTTGATCAAAAGGCTTAGCATTTTTATTTACCCTTGGGTCACTATCATAAACACGATCAACATTAGAAAGATTAATTATTTTTTTAGCGCCAACTTCTTTCGCAACAATTACAGCATCAGTGTCAGTAGAACAGCCAGGTTTCCACCCAGCTCCAATAATAATATTTTCTTTAGCTTCTTTTATTTCTTTAGGGTCAGTAATTATATTATGATAAGCTTCTAACCCAAAAGATAGACGAACAAAATTTGCATTTAAATGTGTCGAATAAATACCCATCCAATCAAGATCTTCATTCGTAGCATTTGTGGCTATTTTTAAGGCTTTATCATAATTACGACAAGTCTTACCTCCACCAACTATAATAATAAATTTTTTATTCTTTTCTACAAATCTCAAAATAAGATTTTTAAAATTTAAAATAAAATCTCCATCTGGTAATTCAGGGACAACAAGTGATCCACCAAGTGATATTACTATTATTTCTTTATCTTCCATCTTATTTAATAATTTTATTAATAATTTCTTTATGGACATCTAAAATACTTAAACTACCATCAATTTTGATAATTTCACAGCCTTCTTTATCTTTAAAATAATCCATAGATGGAATAACATTATCCCTATACTCTTTTAATCTATTTGAAATACCAATATCTGTATCATCAGATCTTCCACGAAGCTTCATCCTCTTTATTGCTTCTTCTTCACTAAGTTCCAAATAAACTATTTTTATATTTTTTCTATCATAAAAATTCATAAGTGATTCAAAAGATTTTGATTGCGAAACAGTCCTTGGGTAACCATCTGAAATAATAATTGAATCTTTTTTTATCTCTTTTATGACTTTGTTTGTAAACAAGCTTGTAGCCATAATATCTGGTATAAGAATACCGTTCTCTACAAGCTTTTTAATAGTGTTAGATGTTAGACTATCTTCTTGCGAAAGAACTCTAAATTCTTGCCCCATTGAAATAAAAACAATACTATTATTTATATTATTGTCTTCAAAATATTTTTTTAATAATTCTACTTGAGTACCCTTACCTGAACCAACTAAACCATAAAAAATTATTGTTTGTTCTTTCTTTCCCATAATATTTTTTATTATATAATAAAAATACATATATTAAAAATCCCATCTTGTGATGGGATTTTTAATATTCTCTCATAGATAATTGTGCATCCGTTTTCTTTATAAGATCAAGCACCACAGAAACAACAATGAGAAGTGAAGTCCCTCCGATAGCCAAAGCGCTTACTCCAGTTATCGCTTTCATTACAAGAGGTAAAACTGCTACAACACCAAGAAAGACTGCCCCCATCGTTGTTGTCCTTCCTAATATTTTAGAAATATAATCTCTTGTTGCATCTCCAGGACGAATACCGGGCACAAAAGCTCCATTCTTTTGTAAATTAGTTGCAACTTGTTGTGGATCAAAAGTAACAGCTGTATAAAAATAAGTAAAGAAGAATACAAAAATAAAATAAAGTAGAGAATAAAGCCAAGTATTATTTACAAACCACAAAAGACCTCTAGAAATTGAAAGCATTGTAGGGTTAGTCATTCCCGCTAAGAAATTACCAATAAGTTGAGGAAAAAGAAGTATTGATAAAGCAAAAATTATAGGAATAACTCCGGCTTGATTAACTCTCATAGGTAAATATGTCTGTGCTCCACCTGAAACACGCTCCCCGTGAACCTGTTTTGCATATGTAACAGGAATTGGTCTTTCTGCTTCTGTAACAATAATAACTCCAGCAACAATAAGTAAACCAACAGCAAGGAAGAAAATATATGATGGAAGTTTAGAAATATCAAAAGTAAATAAAAATTGAGATATTTCAGTTGGTATTCTTGCTACAATTCCAGCAAAAATAATTATTGAAACACCATTACCAATACCAAATTCAGTTACAAGCTCACCAATCCACATTATAAGCATTGCTCCAGCGACAATAATAAACAAGTTGGTTACAATACCAAATACAGACATGTCAGTAATGATACCCTGCTTCCCAAACAAACTAATAAGAGCAAATCCTTGTATTGCAGCAAGAGGTACAGTTAGATTTCTACTTAATTGAGTAAATTTCTTACGTCCTATTTCACCATCTTCTTGATACATTGCCTTCAGCCTTGGAGACATAATAGTAAGAAGTTGCATTATAATAGAAGATGTAATATATGGACCAACACCAAGCATTATTATAGATAATGTGGACAAACCACCACCAGAAAATAAATTCAAAACTCCTATTATTTGATTACTACTTACGAAATTTTGTAATTTAACTGGATCAACTCCTGGAATAGGTATAGCAGAAAGTAACCTGAATAAAACAAGAGCACCAAGCACAAACAAAACCCTGTTCCTTAAGGTTTTGTCTAGAAATATTCCTTTTATTTTATTTAGAACGGCGTCCATATTAATTATTTAATCAAACCACCAGCTTTTTCTATTTTTACCCTAGCAGAAGCAGAAACTTCACACTGAGAAATAGATAATTTTTTAGTTAATTCTCCTTTTGCAAGAATTTTAACCTTTGGAGTAACTCCTCCAACTTTCTTAATTATACGCTTAGCTAAAAGTGTTTCAGGGTTAACCTCCGCATTAGTTTCAAAAAGATTGAGAGACACAAGATTCACAACGAAAGGCTTTTTTTGGAATGAAGAAAAACGATAACCCCTCAATTTAGGAATCTTCTTTATCATATCTCTTAACTGTGGACGTCTTTTATTACCTGCACGAGCTGTCTGACCTTTACCACCACGTCCTGAAGTTTTACCACGTGTTCCCCCACGACCGACTTGACGGCTTTTCTTATTTGGATGTTCTCTTTTTAATGTATTCATTTGCATAAAATTTATTTATCTTTTTAATTTTATTTTTTATTATTATCTTCGGCTGAATAAAAAGATATTTTTGGCTCTAAACTTTTATCTTTAAGCATATATAAAGCCTTACAAGCGACACGGGCATTGTTTAATTTATTCTTAGAACCTGAGTGAAGTTTAGTTGTGACATTCTTTATACCAGCAAGAAGTAAAATATCACGAACAGTACTACCAGAAACTAAACCTTTACCATGATTAGGAATCATTATTACTTTAGCACTTGAAAACTTTGCAGAAACTTCATGTGGTAAAGAAAAATCTTTTGTTAACTTAATCTTAAACATGTTCTTCTTTGCTTGACGAAGAGCTTTATTGATAGCGATTGCAGTGTCACCTCCCTTACCAGTACCAAGCCCAACGGAACCCTTTTTGTCTCCAATAGCTAAAGCGACAGCGAATGTCATACGACGTCCACCAGCAACAACACGAGTAACGCGACGAATAGAAACCATCTTCTGATCAAATTCTGGCTTTGGACGCTCGAAAGGAGTTCTTGATCTACGGTTCTCTCTATTACCATCTTCACGTCTAGGACCAAAACTTCTATTGTTTTGAGGGGAATTTGTATTTTGTTTTGTGTTATTTGTTGTATCCATAATAAATTAATTAAAACTTAAGTCCACCTGCTCTTGCACTATCAGCAAGAACTTTAATTCTACCAGTATATTTAAATCCATTGCGATCAAAAACACAAGTTTTTATACCCTTCTCTGTAGCACCTTTAGCTAAATCTTCTCCAACTTTCTTAGAGCGAGTAGCTTTTGTACCATCTTTAAATTTCAAATCTGAAGTAGAAAAAAGAGTTATTCCTTTTTCATCATCAATAAGCTGAGCATATATATAACTATTAGAACGAAAAACAGAAAGACGTGGGGTTTCTTTAGTTCCAAATATTTTGGTACGAATCTTTTTCTTTAATCTTATTCTTTTTTCTAATTTTTTATTCATATATTTTTATTATAATCACGAGAAAATAGTAACTAATTTATGCGGCCTTCTTACCTTGCTTACGACGAATAACTTCATCACTATAACGAAAACCTTTACCCTTATAAGGCTCTGGCTTCTTTTTTGCTCTTACACTTGATGTAAAATAGCCAACTAACTCTTTATCAATACCAGAAATAGTTATATTGTTCTTTTCTGCAGTAACAGTAAGACCTTCTGGAATTAAAACTTTAACTGGATGAGAAAAACCTAAGGCTAAATTTAAAACGTTACCAGAAACTTCTGATTTAAAACCAACTCCTTCTAAAATAAGCTTTTTAGAATAACCTTCATTTACTCCAATAACCATATTTTTAACATGTGAAGCGTATGTCCCCCAAAGAGCATTTACTTTCTTATCACCTAACTTATTAGGAGTAAGAGTTATGTTATCTTCTGAAACATTCAAGGTAATATCACCAGGGAAATCCCGAGAAAGAGTTCCCTTTGGACCCTTAACCGTAAGATTAATACCAGAAAGTTTAATTTCTGTTCCTTTTGGTATTATTATTGTTTGTTTTCCTATTCTACTCATAAAAATTATTTAAGTGATTCAATTAATTACCATATTTTAAACAATACTTCTCCTCCGACCATTTCACGACGAGCTTGCTTGTCTGTTAAAATTCCTTTTGGTGTGGAAATAACTGCTAAGCCATAGCCAGTCTTTATGTCTTTAACTCCTTTGTAAACCCTGCAAGATAATTTAGAAATACGCTTTACTTCTTTAACTTTTGGTTGGCCGTTATCATTATAGGCTAAAACAACCTCCAAAACAGGAAAACCCTTCTGGGATTTTTTATTAGCAGATTTAAGATAACCATTAGAAACTAAACATTCTGCAATCCTTAATTTAATATTTGAAAAAGGAACAACAACCGTTTCTTTACCATTACGGCTTGCATTCTTTATCATATTCATCATGTTTGCTATTTGATCCATATATTTTTGATTATTTAGTGATTACCAACTTGATTTGCGAACTCCTGGGAGCATTCCCTCGTTAGCTAATTCGCGGAAACAAATACGACATAAACCAAAATCTCTCATATAAGCGTGTGCTCTACCACATCGAAAACAACGATTAGTTTTACGTGTGCTAAACTTCTGAGTCTTTAAATGTCTTGCAATAACTGATTTCTTTGCCATATATAAATTAGTTTATAGTGATTAGTTTCTGCTCTACAGAAACTCAAATTAAATTAACGAACCAAGATAATACTTGGTTTGTGAGAGACGATATCTCGTTTGTTTTCTTAAAAGCTAGATTTCTCTGCCCCTTAAGGAGATAAACGGATCCAAAACTCACTTGGTTCATACTAGCAAATAGATAAATAAATGTCAAATAAAAATGAGGGACGTACGATATCACATCGTTCGCCCCTCTCAATCCAAATGAACTCTAAAAATAAGCTTTTTCTATTACGTAACGAGCTCCAAACTTACGACCGCTAACGTATACAATATCTCCTTCTTTTTCAGAAATTTCCCTATTAAGGAGAACTTCTAATTCAGGAGAATATCTCTTGCTCAATACCCCAACGAGTGTGTCTCCATCAGAAATAAAATTAATTACTTCCTCTGAGACAACCAATATTGGTGGGTTATTTACTGCAGTTGTAATTTTGGATAATTCATTTGGAGGAACATATCCAAAAAAGGGTTCCCCTATCTCTCTCTCCCGAGATATTAAAAAAAGAATTCCAGCAATTAATACCAGAATCCCAAAAAATTTTTTTGTTTTCATGGTCATTGGTTTTGGTTTAAATACAATAAATCATATTTAAACCCATTTGTCAAATACCGGAATTTCTTTTCCCCACAAAAACAAATAGCTTTGGATAATATATACAATAAAAAGTAAATACAAATTTAGCCAGAAACACTACTGTCCTGGCTAAATAAATACTTGATTTTTTAAACTACATAAAATAAAAAAATTATTCATTTTTCTACCATTTTTATAGTTCTCTAAATGTCTATAAAAATCTTCAATGCAGTTTTTTTCTTTCTGATTCATAACAACACAGGTTTTGTCTGTTATCTCAACATTACCAAAGAAAGACATATATTTTGCTAACCAGTAATCATCTGGATTTCTGGAAAGGTTTATTCTTTCAGAAAGACTTATACTTTCTCTCAAAATACTTTCCACTATCTTATAGTCTCTTCCCCAGAAAGCAAAACTAGGCCCCCATACACATCTTAATTCATGAATTAAATCCTTATTTATTTTAAAACGAAGGATTTTAATAAAATTAAATAAAGGTCCTAAAAGAGTCCCCTTAAGTTTTACAAATGAACCCACCAAAATATTATTATTCAAATTTAATAATTTGGTCATTTCTTCGATCCAATTATTTTTTGCAACCGAATCACCATCAATACACAAAACAATATCTCCGGAAACATTTGAGATACCCTTAATCCTCGCATAAATAATACCAACTGGACCATTATAAACAATAATAGATACTTCTTTGTACCTACTAGCAATTTCAATAGTTTTGTCGGTACAATTATGCGCAATTAATAGAATTTCATCTGCTCTTTGTGTTTGATTAATAACAGATAGGATACACTTTTCAATATATCTATCTTCATTATATGCAATAATTACTACAGACTTCTTCATATTTAAGGGTTTAAATTAAATTGGAATGGATTTTGTATTAACCTTACAAATAATTATAAAGATTGTCAAATATTATAATTATTTACCGATCTAAACCTATAGGTTTAGATCGGTAAATAATTAATAAAAAATCCCCCCTTAGGGGATTTTTACTATTCACTAATCATTAGAACCTAATCTATTTATTTCTTAAATGGGACACCAATCAATTCGAAAAAATCTGTAGCCTCAGCTTTTGTCTTTGCACTTGTAACAATTGTTATAGCAAAACCAAAAACATCTTTCAATTCTTCGTCACCTGTTTCAGGAAAGATCGTATGCTCTTTCACACTCATTGTAAGATTACCGATATCGTCTACTATCTTTCTTTCTATGCCACGGAAGTCTTTTGTACGAGGAATAGCAATATTAATAAGCTTTTCTAGAAATCCATACATACGTGCACCACGAAGTGTGACAAGCACACCGACAGGGTCACCAAGTCTAATCTTAAAACTTGAAACGGATTTCTTTGCACCACGTGTTGTAGGCTTTTGACCAGTTATTTTAGAAAGTCTATCTATAACTAAATTATTATAATCTTTATTGCGTTTTATACCTGAACCAGTAGAAGAAGATACGACAACTTTCAAAACACGAGGAGAAGCCATTTGGCTTTTGTAACCATATTTTTCCTTAAGAACACTGTATGCTTTTTTTTCTTTTTGTTTAATTGTTTCCATAAAATAAAATTTAAACTAATCTACTTTCTTAACATTTGAAGCATCAATCTTCATCGCTATGTTTAAAATCTGACTTGGATCTCCTTTCTTTTTAGAACGATGAGCTTTCTTGTGCATATTTATACCCTCAACTAAAACTTTATTTAGTTCTGGAAAAGCTTTCATTACTTTGCCCTTTTTGCCCTTATCAGCTCCGGCAATAACTATTACATTGTCTCCTTTTTTGATTTTCATATTTAAATAACTTCTTGTGCTAATGAAACAATCTTTTGATAACCACGTTCTGCAAGCTCACGTGGAATCGGACCGAATATACGACCTCCCTTTGGATCTAATTTATCTTTTTCTAAAATAACAACAGCATTATCATCAAAACGAATATAAGAACCATCTTTTCTTCTTTGTGCTTTTGTGGTACGAACAACAACTGCTTGATGTACTTCTTTTTTCTTCAAAATTCTTCTTGGTTCTGCAACTCTAACAGAAATCACAACCCTATCTCCTATTCTTGCATAGCGAAACTTTGAAGAACCAAGTACTTTAAATACTTTTCCGATTTTACCACCAGTGTTGTCTGTGATATTTACTATTGTTCCATCTTGAATCATAAATATTTTTTAACTTCTAGCTTCGAGCTAATGCTTAAACTAAAATTCTAAACTAATTTTTAATAATGAAATGTTTATCTTTTGACATAGGTTTCGTCTCAATTATTTCAACAACATCTCCGATCTTTTTGCTATTTTTCTCATCATGAGCTTTATACTTCTTTGTTATTTTAATTCTCTTACCATATTTTTTGTGCTCAACAAAACGAGAAACTAAAACAACAACTGTCTTATCCATCTTGTCAGAAACAACCTTGCCCTTCAAAACCCTATTTGATTTTTTAATTTGTGTTTCCATATTATTGTCTTTTAACTACACGTGTAGAAACTGGTAATTTGGTTCCAGCTTTTCTTAAAGATTCTTTTGCTACAGCTTCTGGAACACCATCGACTTCAAATATTAATCTTCCTGGGCGAACATCTAAACAATAACCTTGTGGATCACCCTTACCCTTACCCATTCCAACTTCTGCAGCTTTTGCAGTAAATGGTCTGTCTGGGAAAATCCTTATCCACATACGTCCAGTTTTACCAAGTGCTCTTGATGCAGCCTTACGAGCTGATTCTATTTGATTAGAACGAATCCTACCGCCAGACATTGCTTTTAATCCAAATGAACCAAAAGAAACTTTTGTACCTCTTGTATCAGGAGAAACCTTAGTCATATCTGTGCGACCAGTTTGCCATTTTCTGTATTTTACTTTTTTCGGAATTAACATAAATTTTATTTATTATTTGTACTTGAATTACTTGAAGAGAATATTTCTCCACGATAAATCCAAACCTTAATACCAATATCTCCATAACTCATATGAGCTTTCTCACGAGCAAAATCTACATCGGCACGAAATGTTTGAAGTGGAATAGAACCACGCTTGATCTGCTCACTTCTTGCAATTTCAGCTCCTGATAAACGGCCACCTAGATATATACGTGCTCCTTTAACTCCTCTTGCAGACATAATCTTTTCAATTGACTGCTTCATAACACGACGGAAAGGTAAACGTTTCTCTAGTCCCTCTGCAATAGAACAAGCCACAATAGCAGCATCCGCATCTGGATTTGAAACTTCAACAATATCTAATTTAAAATCTTCTGCAATAGTTATACCTCTTTTCTTTAAAGCACTCGATAATTCCACTTTTAATTTGGTAACACCTTCTCCTGAACGTCCGATAATCATACCAGGGCGAGAAGTGTGAATAAGAACTTTTGTTGTTTTAGCATTACGCTCTATATCAACATGTGAAATATAAAAACCACGAAGTTTCTTTGCTAGAAATTCACGAATAACAATATCACTTCTTAGGATATTCCCATATTGCTTACCACCAAACCAGCGTGACTTCCAATCACGTAAGGTTACTAATCTATGAGCATATGGATGGACAACTTTTGACATAAATATTATTTCTTAACCTCTGTTTTCTTTATTGTTTTCGACTTTGTACTAGCAACTTTTATAGAAGCTATATTTTCTTCTTCTTTTACAATATTCTTTTTCTTTGATTTAGATGGAATATTTTTTTCAATAAGGGAAATTACTAAATGACTTGTTCGTTTATTAATCCTAGATGCGCTACCGCGAGCACGAGGCATACTTCTCTTTAAAACAATGCCTTTATTTACTGTAGCATTTTCGATAAACAAATTTTCTTCGTTTACTCCTGAAGATTTAGCATTAGAGATAGCAGAATCTAATAACTTCTTTATAGGTAAAGAAGCTCTTTTAGGTAAGTTATCAAGAATAACAATTGCGTCGGCAACCCTTTTGCCTTTTATTAAGTCTGTCACAAGGCGAACCTTACGAGGAGACTGTCTATAGTTTTTTAAAAATGCTTTCATGGTTTATAAATTACTTTTTCTTTGTATCGACGGTAGCTTTTGCTGTTTTTGCTGCAGATATTTCTGCTTCTTTCTTCTTTGCTTCAATTTCTTTCTGCATCTTACCTCCGTGTCTTACGAACTTACGAGTTGGAGAGAATTCTCCCAATCTATGACCAACCATATCTTCAGTAACTAATACTTCAATATGATTTTTACCATTATGAACACCAAAAACAAAACCAACCATTTCTGGGGATATTTGAGATGCTCGAGCCCAAGTTTTGATAACACCTGTCTCAAGAGGCTTTTTACCTTCTATCTTTTTTAAAAGCCTTTCATCTACGTATGGTCCTTTACTAATTGATCTTGTCATAAATATAAAGAAGCTCGGCTGAGCTCGTGATGTTCATCTTAGCAAATAAAAAAATAAAGGTCAACCCCCACATAAAAATAATCTACCAGGTGTTGGACACCTGACAAAAATAGTTTTTTTAGAAATCTACCCTTTGATAAATAAGGCTATTTTAGCACCAGGTGTCCAACACCTGAAACTTTAGGTAAGAATATTATAAGACCAATGATAACTGCAACAACAACAGAAATAAGAACTGCTCCCGCTGCTACATCTTTTGTGTCTTTAGCATAAGGATGGAATGTGGGGGAAGTAAGATCTATATCAAACTCAAAAGCTGTATTAAATGCTTCAGCCATAATAACCATTCCAGAAGATAAAATTAAAAAGAGCCATTCTATTTCAGATATTTTTAATAAAATTCCTAAAATTATAACAAGAATTATTATAAAAAGTTGAACAGCAAAATTATGCTGAGTTTTTAATATTAATTTAATTCCACGCAATGCAAAAGCAAAACTTTTAGCACGAGCAACAATAGAAAAACGCTTTTTTTCTGATAAATTGTGATTATAAACATGATGCTCTTTCATAAATTTAATTATATCACAAAATAATATCTCATATAAAAAACTCGCTTTGGTAGCGAGTTTTTTATATGAGATATGTTTTTATGATTTTTTTGATTTACCAACTTTTCTGCGGGACACAATCCACATATTTGAATATTTCTTTGGTGTACGTGTCTTTTGACCCTTACCGGTTGGTTTACCCCATAAGCTTTTAGCGCGACGTAATCCTCTTCCTTGGCGTCCTTCACCTCCACCGTATGGGTGATCTACTGGGTTCATGACAGAACCACGAACTGTAGGGCGAATACCCTTCCAACGCATTCTACCTGCCTTACCAAAGTTTTGAAGATGATAATCTGAATTTGAAACTTCTCCTATTGATGCCCATGCATTTTCAGAAACTTTTCTAACTTCGGTTGATGGCATTTTTATATTTGTATAACCTAAATCGTTTGCAACTACTTGACCGAAAACCCCAGCTGAGCGAACAAGCTTTGCGCCATTACCAGGTTTTATTTCAACATTATAAACAAATGTTCCAACTGGAATCATCTTAAGGGGAAGTCTGTTACCTACAACTAAAGGAGCATCTTTAGAAACTATAAATTTATCTCCAACCTTCATAGATTTTGGAGTAATTACATATCTCTTTTCTCCATCGTTATAACAAACCAAACTTATAAATGCATTACGGTTTGGATCATATTCTATTGATTTAATTACTGCTGGAATTTCGTGCTTGTTATACATGAAATCAATTTCTCTGTATAAACGCTTGTGTCCACCACCCTTATGACGAGTAGTGATTCTTCCTTGATTATTTCTTCCGACAGAACGCTTGAAACCTTTAGTTAAAGATTTCTCTGGATCATTTGTAGTTAAAACTCCACGGTAATTAACTGTTGTTTGATTGCGTCTTGATGGAGTTCTTGGTTTATAATTTTTCATATATTAAGCAAAAGTTATCTTATCTCCTTTCTTTAAATAAACGACCGCTTTTTTGCCACCTCTTTTTATACTCGCAATACCTCGACGCAAAATTTTCTTATCAGCAATTTTTGTAATCGAGATTTTAGCGGGCTTAACTCCATAAAGAAAGTTTATGGCTTTCTTTATTTCATCTTTGTTTGCATTTGAGACAACATTAAAAGTATATACACCTTTTTCAGCTTTCAAAGCAGACTTCTCTGTGACACGAGTACCAAGTATAAGATGATGAGTCTTTTCTTTCTTTGAGGCATCTTTGTCTTCAGCCTTTTTTGACACTTTTGGAGAAGTTGTCTTTTTTACTTTTTTATCTTTTGTTTCCATAATTTATATATTGCTTACTTTTAATGTTATTTCTTTTCAATCTTTCCACCTAGAAAAGCAATACTTTCTTTTGGTTGTGAAATAATCAAATATCTAAAGTTTAATAAATCAACTGGATTAATATTTTTTATTTCATCTACTTCTATTGTTCCAATATTTGCAAAACTTTTCTTTATAACATCTGTTTTAGCTGGGCAGGTTAAATAAACATTTGGATTCTTTCCTCCAGAAATCTTCTCAAAACCAGAAACTTTACTTAAATCCTTGATTACAGTAATGGCATCTTTTGTTTTGATATTCTTTAAAGATAATTCTTCCAAGAAAAGTATCTGACCTTTCTTAAATTTTTCAGAAAGAACAGTGAAAAGTGCTTTCGCTCTCATCTTCTTGTTTATTTTCTGCTTATAACTTTTATCGTTTCTTGGACCATGAGCAACACCACCACCAGCCCAGATTGGAGAACGGCTAGAACCATGACGAGCACGGCCTGTACCTTTCTGTCTCCAAGGTTTTTTACCACCACCACGAACTTCTCCGCGTATTTTTGTATGCGCAACTGGAGTACGAGCATTGGCTTGCATTGCGGTCACAACTTGATGAACAAGATCACCATTCCATTTAAGACCAAAAATCTCTTCTGGTACAGTTAGCTTTCCAACAGATTTTCCTTTTTGATTGTATACTTCTGTTTCCATATATTTAGCCAATAATCTCTACGAGCGTTCCACGGCGTCCTGGAATCGCACCTTTAATTAATAATTGATTGTTATCTTTATCTATTCCAATAACTTCAAGATTTTTAATTGTAATACGATCTCCGCCCATACGTCCACCCATTCTCATACCTTTTGGAACTTTATTACGAAGACCACCACCGATAGATCCTGGTTCGCGTTCTGAATGTTTCTGACCGTGACTTCTTGGTCCACCATGAAAACCATGACGCTTAACTACACCTTGAAATCCTTTACTCTTAGATAAACCAGAAACTGTGATGACATCTCCTTTACTGAAAACATCAACGGTTATCAAATCTCCAGCTTTAATATCTTCAATATCACGAAACTCGCGAAGATGTTTAAAAGCATTTGATTGCGTAGATGAATCTACTTCTTTATCTTTCTTAGAAGCTAAGATGTGCCCAAGGTGGGCTTTCGTTGCACGAGATTCCTTTTGATCTTCAAAAGCAACCTGCACAGCAGTATAACCATCCACATCTGGATTTTTAACTTGAGTAACGACAAGAGGACCAGCGTTTACAACTGTCACTGGAATTACAGTACCATCGTCTTGAAAGCACTGCATCATATGCTGTTTTTTACCAATAATAAATTTCATATAATTACATCATTTTCACATCTATATCAACGCCTGAAGGCAAAGATAGATTTGTGAGTGCCTCAATAGTCTTTGGATTAGGGTTAAGAATATCAATGACACGTTTATGGATTCTTATTTCAAACTGTTCTCGAGCGTTCTTAAAAACGAACGATGCTCGATTGACTGTATATTTCTTTATTTCAGTAGGAAGAGGAATCGGTCCAATAATTTTTGCATCATAACGAAGAGCTGTATCTATAATCTGCTTGACTGAAGCGTCAAGAATTTTATTCTCGTAAGCTCTAACTCTGATGCGTAATTGAACGACGCCATCTTCTTTACCCTTTTTTGTTTTTTGAACTTTCTTTGTTGTCATAATGGGTTAGGTTCTAGGTTCTAGATTCTAGGCTCCAGTTTTTATACTAGACCCTAATCACTAGCAACTAATTATTTTATTATCTTTGTTACAACACCAGCTCCAACTGTTTTACCACCTTCACGAATAGCAAAGTGCATTTGGTTTTCCATTGCGACAGGGGTTACCAATTTAACAACAAGGTTTACTGTATCTCCTGGCATAACCATTTCTGTACCAGCTGGTAATGTAGCTTCACCAGTAACATCTGTTGTACGAATGTAAAATTGAGGCTTGTATCCAGTAAAGAATGGTGTATGACGTCCCCCTTCTTCTTTCTTTAAAATGTAAACATTACATTCAAATTCTGAGTGAGGAGTAACTGTACCTGATTTAGCAAGAACTTGACCGCGAGTAACATCTTCTTTCTTTGTTCCACGTAGAAGAATACCAGCGTTATCACCAGCCATACCTTCTTTCAAACTTTTATTAAACATTTCAATACCAGTAACAGTTGTTTTTGTTGTGTCTTTAATACCAACGATTTCAACTTCTTCACCGACTTTAACAATTCCACGTTCAATCTTACCTGTTACAACAGTACCACGGCCTTCAATTGAGAATATATCTTCAATAGGCATTAAAAATGGCTTTGTAACATCACGTTCTGGAGCTGGAATGTAAGTATCAAGAGCATTTGCAAGATCTAAAATCTTCTTTGCCCATTCATCATCATTACTTGCGGATTCAAGAGCTTTTAATGCTGACCCACGAACAACTGGAGCATTTGCACCATCAAAACCTTGTTTTGTAAGAAGTTCACGAACTTCTTCTTCAACTAGGTCGATCATTTCAGGATCATCAACCATATCACACTTGTTTAAGAAAACAATAATTTTAGGAACGTTAACTTGCTTTGCAAGAAGGATGTGCTCACGTGTTTGTGGCATAACTCCATCTGTAGCAGCAACAACAATAACAGCACCATCCATTTGTGCAGCACCAGTGATCATATTTTTAATGTAGTCAGCGTGTCCTGGAGCATCAATGTGTGCGTAGTGACGTGCTGGTGTCCAATATTCATTGTGAGAAAGAGCGATGGTAATACCACGGGCTTTTTCTTCTGGAGCTGAGTCGATTTGACCAACATCCTTTATTTTTGCACCATATTCACCACCTTGACGTGACAAAACACTCAAAATAGCCGCGGTTAATGTAGTTTTCCCGTGGTCAACGTGACCAATAGTACCAACATTTACGTGTGGCTTGTCTCTATTAAATTCTTCTGCCATATATTTTTATTGGTTGATGAAATGAATAAAATATACGAGTTGTACTTACTTTATTCAAATTACCAACATAAATTAATAATAAGTAGATTTATATTATCAGATATTCAAAAAATTGCAAGTGGGTAACCTATTTTTTAATTTTCTTTAATATCTAGAGATATAACCTTAACTTCAACTGATTGATTAGATGAACCAGAAGTATTTGTACACGTTAAAGTATATGTCATTGTTTTTTCTAATGGACCGGTTGTTTTTGTTCCACTTACAGGACCAGAAGATAAGATTACATTATCACTATTCTTTAAAACACAAGTTGAAGCTACGTTGGAATTCCATTCTAAGAGAGAAGACTTTCCTTTTATTACGGTGTTTGGCGTAGCTTTAATCCAAGTATTACTCTGACTTGGTATATCAATTGTACATACTCCATTTTCCCAATGAGTTCCACCCACACAACTTGCAATGGCTGTTCCTGTAACTGTCATTGGAATATGAGTAAGAGTAAAACCATTTTCTCCATAGGTTATTGCCTTTGAGTATCCACTTGGATAACCAGCTGAAATATTGGAATTGCCAATTGCTAGAGTTGCACCAAAATAAGATTTTAATACTGATTCTTGCCCTGTTATTGGATAAAGAGTATCCCAAGTTATTGTTGAATTACAAGTACTTGCACCAAGAGCTATAGTACACCCTGGCGTAACGAGATCTAATATTGGTGGTTGATAAACACATTTTCTAGTTTCTTCATCCCATCTATAACTTGTATCACATCTACAGTTCACCTCTTCAATATCTAAGGGTGGCTCTCCTCCGTTATAAAGGAAAAAATTACGATTACAATCATTTATGTCTGCAAAAGAAGAACAATTCATATCGTAATGGCCAAAACCATCATTACCACTTCCAACAAGAACTTTTTCTGGAGTTGTAACTTCTGATACAACTATAGGGTGAGTCGTATTCCAATATAAACCAATAGAACAAGTATTTCCATTTGCTGGAATAGGATTATATTCAGCTCTTAATGTTCCAGCTGATGGAGCACAAATTGTGCCATTCCACACAGAAGTATCTGGATCACATTGTGCATCTATCCTTGTATAAGGAGGATTTAAAAGAATTGAATTATTATATAAATAGAAATCTCTACCACCATATGGAACTGGTAATTCCGTAGCAATACCAGATTGTGATTGTGGTGTTATAGAAGTGCTTACTTTTTTCTCTTCAATTACACCCTCATTATTTGTATAAGTAATGGCAGTTGTATTACCTATCGGATCAGTAATACCCCAATTCAAATCAATATTACAAGAACTGTCTCCCAAGAAGATTCTACAAGACAAAGGATCTGAAGTAAGATAACCTGTCATCTTTCTGAATTTTGCTGTCACAGTACATGCACTTGTTATAGGCCCTGTGGTATAA
>CAZUUH010000007.1:0-8289 GCA_964623415.1 uncultured Candidatus Saccharibacteria bacterium
GCGCATTTATAAAAATCACTCTAACGAGTGATTTTTAGTTTATACAATATATCTATATAACATCTAGTTCTTTAAAAAAATTAGAGTACATCTTAATAGCCCTTCTGGTTTCAACTTGTGACAAAGAAAAATCTGATCCTTCGTGGGCTATTTTATTTCTTACTAAATGAGCATCCCAAGCATCTGAAAGATTTGCATAACCACTGTCTTTAGCACTTTCCAAGAGCTCACTAACTGTATTACCAAACAACCCTTTATCTTTTAGTATTTCTTCTAGCATAGAATCTGCTTCAATAATAGCAACTCTCCAGTCAGATTCATTAGAACTCTCAACCATTGTTTCAATATAATGCCATCTTGGATTTGCCATTTTTTCTAATTCTTTTTCTTTAAGTAAAGCCTGCTCTATTTTATGGTTAAGCTCTCTCTTATCGTCAATCTGAATCTCAACCAGCCTTATTAAAGAATAAATAATAATTCCAATAAAAATTATTGATAATATATTTGAAACAATCTCAATAGTAAACCAAGTATCAGGATTCTTAAAAAAATCAGCTATTGGAATAAAAAAATTATATATGGATTTGAATATATAATCAAAATTTAAAAACTTTAGAGTTGGAATGGACCCAATTATAAATTGCTGTGAAATATTATCCATATATAAATATTATATCCCTTACAAAGGATTTTACAAAATTATTCACCAGTAAAATCTTTTGATATCTTAAATAAAATATCTTCTCTTAAAAAAGGCCCCATTATATGTAAGCTAAAAGGTAATCCTCCTATATTCTTACCAGACGGAACAGATATAGCTGGGATCTCTGCAATGTTAGCTGGAACTGTGAAAAGATCAGACATATACATAGATATCGGATCGTCTATTTTTTCATTAAATTTAAATGGTAAATAAGGAGAAGTCGGAGTTATAATGGCATCAACTTCTTTAAAGATATTTTCTAACTCTTTCTTAATTATACTTCTCATTTTTATTGCAGTATTGTAATAAGCATCATAATATCCATGAGACAAAATATAAGTTCCTAAAAGAATTCTTCTTCGAACTTCTCTTCCAAAACCTTCTCCTCTTGATTTAGTATAAACATCTAATAAATTATTAGATTTATGTGAGTTACCATACCTAATACCATCATACCTAGCTAAATTACTAGATACTTCTGCAGGCATAAGAATATAATAAACGGCTAAAGAGTATTTAATTGCGGGTAAAGAAATATCTATTAATTCATAACCTAAAGATTTTAATTTATCGCAACTATCTTCAAAATTTTTAAGTATTTCTTTGTCTATACCCTCTCCATTTAAAAACTGACGAGGTATACCAATCTTCTTTTTTAAATCCTTACTAACATTTCTATCTTCATCTTTTATAGAAGTACTATCTTTCGGATCATATGAAGATATAGTTTTAAATAAAATTTCAACATCAGCTACAGTCTTCCCAAATGATCCAACTTGGTCAAGAGAACTTGCCATAGAAATTATCCCAGATCTAGATACACTACCATATGTTGGCTTAAGTCCTATCAAGCCAGTGAAAGCTGCTGGTTGGCGAATAGATCCACCAGTATCACTTCCTAAAGCAACCAATGCTCCACCCATCGCTATAGATGCAACTGCACCACCAGAAGAACCTCCTGGAACTCTTGATTCATCTACTGGATTTTTTGTAATACCATAAGCACTAGTCTCCGTAGAAGAACCCATCGCAAATTCATCCATATTTGTTCTACCCAAAATTATAGCACCGTTATCAATTAACTTTTGAACAACAAAAGAATTATAAATAGATTTATGGTTTTTTAAAATTAGAGATGAGGCAGAAGAAATATGTCCTTCAAAAAGCATATTATCTTTAATCGAGATAGGTATACCGGTCATAAGAGTAGAAGTTCCATCTTTAAACATTTTATTAGCTTTTTCTATCTGAGTATCAATATCATCAAAAATTTCTAAATATGCATTTATAGAAGAATTTTTTTCTTTTATTATAGCTAAATAACTATCAACTAATTGCCGAATCGTATACTCTTCTTTAAGTAAAGAATTATGTACTTTTTCAATTGTAAGATCTTTAATATTTATATCCATAATTTTAGAGTATCTGTTTAACTTTTATATAATTATTTTCTCTAGCTGGAGCATTTTCTAAAACTTTTTCTGTATATTGCATTTTTTCATTTTTAACTTCATCTTCTCTCGTAACATTATATAAAAACATTTTTTCTTTACTCTCAATATCTCCAAACTCTTTAATTGCATCTTGCACTTGCCCCACATAAGCCAAAATAGGATCAAAATCCTTTGCGATTTCGATCATCTCCTCTTCACTCATATCAATACGAGCCAAATCTGCTAGCTTTTTAACTTCTTCTAATTTCATATATACAGAATAACATATTTAGAGCATTTTTAGAAACTCTTCTTCAGATATTATTTTTACTCTCAACTTTTTTGCATCATCATATTTACTCCCTGGATTCTCCCCTGTTAATAAATAACTAGTCTTTTTAGAAACAGAAGAAGAAACACTACCACCATTTTCCACTATTTTTCTTTTTGCTTCTTCTCTTGAAAGAGTTGGTAATGTACCTGTTAGAACAAAAGTTTTCTGCGAAAATATTTTTGTTTTTGAATCTTCATGATGTATAACTACACCATTTTTAATAAGTTTATTTATAAAATCTATATTATGCTTATCTGTAAAAAAATTGTGAATACTTTCTGAAACGATTGGGCCAATATTTTCTAAATTATTTAATTCACTTCTATCTACATTAATAAGGCTATCTAAATTTTTAAAATGATTAGCAAGATCTTGAGCTGTTTTTTCTCCAACATTTGAAATACCGAGTCCAGAAATAAATCTCCACAAAGAAACTTTCTTATGAGAATTTATTGATTCTATGATATTTTTTGCTGATTTTTCTCCAAAACGCTCAAGTTCAGCAAGATCAGATTTATCTAATGTAAATATATCTGCAGCGTCATTTATCAAACCTTCATCTTTTAATCTATCTATAATCTTAGGCCCTATTTCATATATTTCATATACATTTACAAAGTGTTGTAAACCTCTTCTATCTCTTGCAGGACATTTTTTATTCGTACAATAATATGCAACAGAAGATTGAGTAGATACAATAAAAGTCCTTTGAGCAATAGTCTGGCCCCTCTTTCCCCTCGTCCGAGGAGCTTGCGAAAGGGAGCTTTTATTGGATCTACTTTCTTTCTTTTTTACAACTCCACCACATACAGGACAAAATTCTGGCATTTTAAATTTCTTTTCTTTTCCTGTTCTCATATTAGTCAAAACTCCAACAACTTCTGGTATAACATCACCAGCTTTTTGTATAACAATAGTATCTCCAATAAGAATACCAAGTCTTTCTATTTGATCCATATTGTGAAGGGTAGCTTTAGATACAGTTGATCCTGCAACTATAGTCGGTTCAAAATGCGCAATTGGAGTAAGAACACCAGTCCTACCAACACCAACAGTAATATCTTTAATAATCGTTGTAGCCTGCTCTGCTTTATATTTATAAGCAACCATATATCTTGGAGCTTTACCGACAATGCCAAGTTTATCATGATAAATAGTATCATTTATAGATATGACCATTCCATCTGTGCCATAAGGCAAGCTGTTTCTCATTTCTCCTATTTTATCTATAAAACTAAAAACATCATTCAAATTTTTAAATTCTTTTTCATACTCACAAACTTGGAAACCTAACTTACGAAGCATCTTATGTTCGTCTGAATGCTTATCTATCTTAGTACCAGATATTTTTGCAATGTCCCAAGCAAAAAAATCCAAATTTCTTTCTTTTACGATAGATGGGTCAAGTTGTCTTATGCTACCAGCAGCAGCATTACGAGTATTAGCAAAAATTGGTTTACCATCTTTTATTTGTTTTTCATTTAATTTGAATAAAACATTTTTTTGCATTATAACTTCACCACGTATCTCAACATAATCATCAAATGGTGGGTTTAATCTTAATGGTACCGTATTAATCATTTTTAAATTCTCTGTAATATCCTCACCTGTAAATCCGTCTCCTCTTGTTGCCCCTCTTACAAAAATACCATTTTCATATATAAGAGAAGCAGATAAACCATCAAGTTTTAATTCACAAAAATAACTTAAATTAGATGAAGCCCCTAAAATTTTTAAAACTCTTTTCTCCCAATCAAAAACTTCTTTTTCAGAAAAAACATCATTTAGACTTGTCATTCTTATCTCATGCTTAACCTTAGAAAAAGAAGTTAATGGATTACCACCAACCCTCTCAAGAGGAGAATCTTTTATAGAAAATTCTGGATATTCTTTTTCTAAAAGCCTCAACTCTCGTGTTAAAGAATCATAAATTTCATCAGAAACAGTTGGGTTATCATCCTCGTGATATTCCTTTTGAAATTTTAAAATTTCTTTACGAAGAATTTCTATTCGTTTTTTTATTTCTTCTTTATTTTTAATCATAAATTACTCGCCACTATAAAACCTATATTTAACTTCAATTTCACGCTCTACTGTTCTACCATTATCTAAATCACAAATATTATAACCCCTAGATTTTATTGAAGTTTCACCATCCTCTTTTGTAACATATATACGAAAACAAGGAAGAATTTCTTTATCTTTTTCATCTTCAAATAAAGGAGTAAGAGTATAACTACCTACTCCGATTTCATCCATTTTAGTCGCAACCAAATTAAGACCTCCACAATACCAAGGGTTGAAAGCATGATCTTCAAGAAAAGTTGAACCTGTAAAAGAAATTTCTTTCAAATCAGCATACAAAGCACATTCATATCCAGTATCTGCTTGATAAAAAGAACTTTGTGAGTCTTTGGCTAAAGAAGACAAAATCGACTGTTTATACACAGCACTTGTTAAGCCAGCAATCACAACAGATATAGAACTCACTATTACCACAGTGAAAAGCAAAGCGAAACCTCTATTTTTTTTATTTTTATTTATTTTTTTAAATAAATTAAACATAATTATCTCCAATTAGTAATAACTGTTTTTAAACTTCTTTCTAGTTCATTAGACCCATTTCTCCAATTAACAAACACGTTTACTTTTATTTCATTTGGCGTTAGCGGGTCCTTTTCAATAATTATTTTTCTTCTAAATGAAGTTATTTCATTAAAAGAACTGAAGGGATCTGTCTCTTTATAATTATAGAATGACCCATAAAGAGCTTCCTCATCATAGTAAAGGAAAGGACAATTGTTATTACAACTTTTTATTTCACTTACATTATTCCCCTCTATTCCAAAATAACAACCTCCATTTAAAGAAGAACAGAGCGTGTAACGTTCATAAAAGTCATCCCAAGAGCCACCATCTTTAAAAACATAAGTATCGCGATCATTTTTAATATAATCAGAAATTTCTTGCATTAGATAACTTGCCATTATCTCACTTTTAGAATGTCTAGAAGAAAACAAGCTAGTAGAAACAACTGTCATCAGTATTGTAATTGTAAAAGTTAGTGTAAGTGTAGCAAATAATGCTTCCACTAAAGTAAAACCAGCGTTCCTATTAGAGGTTATTTTCTTAAAAAATATCTTTCTTTTTTGTTTAATAAATTTCATAAATAATTAAAAATTACGCTGTGAGGCCATTGTTTGTATAGCAAAATTAGTTGGTACACCCTTAACCATTACAGTACCCTTTAATATTATATACACTCTCGGGTGATGATTTAAAACATCAACATAAAACTCTAATTTCTCAATATTAACACTTGGAGAAACAATAGGAACTCCACTAGGACTTAAATAATCATATCTTTTAATTGTATTATCTTCAAAAGAATAGATCACTCTAGATGGAGCTTTTGTATTAAGATCAATTGATTGTGGAATAAATGAAAATATATCATTACCATTTTGGCAACCAAGTGGACTTGTTGTAAAATCATCTAAATCTATATCTCCACAATAATAACCCGTGCCCATTCTTATAGACCTAGCCATACTCTCCATTGCAAAATTAACATTCTCCATTGAAATTCTTAACGCTCTAGAATTCCTTGCTTCACCGATAAGCATAAGAAGTGCCCCAAGTGCAGAAATCATAATTATAAGAAATAATGAAGTTGCAACCATTAACTCCACAAGAGTAAATCCTTTTTTATTATCTTTTTTATTTAAAAATATCATAAATTAAAATACGCTTATTTGACCCACGTTAGAAACTTCGATTATTTTAGTTATCAACTCGTCATCTTTTTGATTGGAAACAACTATCCCTATAGAAGATATATCCGTCTCACATTCTCCTACAGAAATTCTACATAAAATAGGTTCTGGACTTGGTCGCTTAAACATAATATTTATTGCATCATCAGTGCTAGAAATTTCAAGAGTTTTATCTAAATAAAAACTAGTTATAAAATCATCACTCTTAATGGTAAACATTTCTAAGCATTCATTACCTTCTCTGGGAGACCCACAACTACTTTCATTTTCATCATAATCATAAATTCTATTATTATTAATATCAGCAAATAAAATAAATGTTGATGGTGAACCTGAATAATAATAATTTTGATGTGGATGTAAAGCAAAATGAACACCATAACCAACATTAAAATAATCAATCTCAGCAATTCCCCTTACCCCCGTAGCATAACTTTGAGCTTGTCTTATTGTTAAAGCTATGTCATCGGCTAAATTCTGTGTCGATGTGTATGACTCAAATTTACTGTAATTAAATATGGATATACCTGTAATAATTATAAATATTGAAACAACAACCAATAACTCAACTATTGTTAAACCATTTGAACTGTTTCCTTTTGTCTTTAAGCGTCTAAGCATCTAGATTAGAATTGAAATATTTTAATTAAATCAAAAACATTAAGATTAAAAATAAAAGTAATAAGAGTTCCGAAAATTAAAAATGGAGCAAGAGGAATCTCTGTTTTCATTCCTATCTTTCTTCTTTTCTTTGATAAAAGCATCGCTATTAAGCAAACGACTGCCCCCACCCAAAAAGAAACAATAACAGCAAATATACCCTCCAATAAACCAAGTAACCAACCAAAACCAAGAGCGAGTTTAGCATCACCCAAACCCATTAATTTACCACTTGATAACAACCAAATAAGAGCAAAAGGTAGTAATAAAACTGGCCCAGAAATAATAGCTTGCCAGCTTGGAATAATAAATACAGGACCAAATGGATTTTGATTAACAAAAATAAAGAAAAAAGAAAGAAGTATAAAAACAAAAGAAAGTTTCTCTGGTATTATCTTGTGGCGAATATCGTAAAAAGAAATAATAATAAGTATTGAAAATATTACTGAATAAAAAATTGAATTTATAAGATAAAAAGAAGAAGAAATATAAATAAAAGGTAAAAACTTAAAAATTATAATAGAAAATATAATTGCTGTTATAAGCTCAACAATAATATATTGTGAAGAAATCCTACTTTTACATCTGCGACATCTGCCACCCTGTACAAGAAAACTAAAAACTGGAATAAGCTCAAACCATCTTAGATTTTTTCCGCAAGACATACACATAGATCTACCAGAAATCATTGTCCTACCAGTATTTAATCGAAATATAATAACATTTAAAAAACTACCGATTAATAATCCAAAAATAAAAACTAAAATAAATATAAGTATATCCATAATTTAATTATACCACAAAAAATAATGGCTATGGTGTATAGCTATCAATACAATAAAAACCTACAATAGATGATGTATTTGGACTATCAAGAAGAACATTATTTTTTATGATAAAACTTGGTAGAGAGCTGTCTATGCAATACATTTCTGGTTTATCCTCTGTGCTATTTTTTGTAGGAACTTCAATAACCCAAGAATCAACACCCTCTATGCTTCTAGCATGACAAGTAACTGTATCCCAATCTCCATGAATTTCATTACCTAAATTAATCTTTCCTGCACCAGAAACATCCTTTAATTTATCTAATAATCCGCCCGAAGATAATCCATTAAAACCTAATTCTTCATCATAACAAACAGAATGATTAAAAGCTTTACTAAATTTATTATATTTAGAATAATATCTCTCCGCTTGAGCCTTTGCTGTTGCAAAATAAGAATAGACTGTTTCATCATAGCCTTTTTCTCGCATCTGATCTATAGCTCCATAAGAAACAAAGAATAATATACCAATCAATGCTATCGCAACCAGAAGTTCAATTATAGTAAAACCTTTTTGTTTTTTATCTTTTATCACTATTTAATTTTAACATTTTAA
>CAZUUH010000007.1:8389-16540 GCA_964623415.1 uncultured Candidatus Saccharibacteria bacterium
TTTTAAATAAATTCTATATACTTATATTATAACATAAATACTATATAAAAACACAACAAAATTACACTGTGGATATCTAACTAACTAACACTACCAGCAATATTGTATATCGGCATCAGAATAGATGAAAGAAGTATTCCTACTCCAACACCCAAAACAACAATCATAAGTGGCTCAATAAGTCCGATCATAGTGTCCACAGCTTCATTAACTTCTCTACTATAAAAACGTCCAAGCGTCTTTAAAATATTACCTAATGAACCAGTCTCCTCTCCAACCTTTATCATTCCAGACATAATAGATGGTATTTCTTTATGCTTAGAAAAAGCTTCTGACAAAGAGCTACCACTTTTAACAGATTCAGAAATATTTTTTAATATATCTTCAAAAACAATATTCCCTACAACTGCGCTCGTAAGCTCTATTGATCTAACTATCGGTATGCTTGAAGATAGCATTGTATCCATATTATCAGCAATTCTTGATAAATATAATTTTGTATAAATATTTTTAAAAACTGGCATAGTGATTTTTAATCTAGCAAAATATAATTTTCCAGCTTTCGTACTAGCATAATGAATGATATAAAAAGCAATAGCCGCAACTCCGATAATTAAAAATGGCCAATAGTGAACAAAAATATCACTAATACTAATAATAATTTTAGTGGAAAGAGGTATATCAGAACCAGACTCCTTTATTATCTCAGCGAGCTTTGGAACAATAAAAGTAAACATTGCAATAATAACAACAACGAAAACTCCAATAACAAAACCAGGGTAAATCAAAGCATTTTTTGTTTTTGATGAAAGCTGATACTGACGATCAAGGTAGTCTGCAAGATAAGAAAAAGACTGAGTCAACTTACCAGATTCCTCTCCAGCTTTAATCATATTCACATAGAAATCAGAAAAAGCTTCTTCGTGTTTTGATAAAGCTACAGATATATAAACTCCGCTTTTAATATCTTCAGAAACTTCATTTAATATAGTAGCCAAATCTTTATTTGAAGTATTCTCAGCAAGTAAATTAAATGCCTTTAAGGCTGAAACTTGAGATTCAAAAAGAGTCGACATCTGCCTAGACATAATGACTATATCTTTCATTGGAATTTTAGCTTTACCGAAAATAGAAAGATTAAAACCCTTATTCTTAGAAACTTCTTCTTTAATAGAAGAAATTATATAGCCACGTCTCTGTATAGCAGTAATTGCCATGTCTCTCGAATTAGCTTCGACAGAACCATTTTTCTTTTCACCAGTATTTGTAATTGCTTCGTAAATAAATAACATAATATATTACAATAATTGTTCCAAAATTCTTGGGTTAGAAGAGAATTGTAAAGCACTTTCCATTGTTATCTCACCTCTTCGAACTAGATCCATAAGGCACCTGTTCATATCTATCATACCATCGTTTGAAGAAGTTTCTAAAACTGTATCTATTTCATGAGTTCTTTTTTCGCGTATAAGATTAGCGATTGCTTTATTATTTATAAGCAATTCATAAGCAGGTATTCTACCACCAGAAATTCTTGGTATCAATCTCTGAGAAAAAATTCCAAGCAAGCTAGATGCGAGCTGAAGCCTGATCTGGCCCTGCTGACTAGCAGGGAAAGAATCGATAATTCTATCTATTGTTTGTGAAGCATTATTTGTGTGTAAAGTAGAAAGAACTAAATGCCCCGTCTCTGCAGCGGTTACAGCAGCAGAAATCGTTGCACTATCTCTCATTTCTCCAATCAACAAAACGTTTGCATCTTCACGAAAAGCAGATTTGAGCGCGTGATGAAAATCTAGAGCATCAATACCTATCTCTTTTTGATCAATAATAGATTTATCTTGTTTATAAATAAATTCAATAGGATCTTCTATCGTTATTACATGAGAAGCCTTTTCATTATTTATAATATTTATCATCGTTGAAAGTGTTGTTGATTTACCTTGCCCGACAGGACCAACAACAAGAAAGAAACCTTGTTTCTTTAAAGCAAAATCTCTAAGAGCACTTGGCAAACTTAATTCTTCTAAAGATTTTGATTTAGAAATTAAACGAAGTGCAATACAAGCAAGACCTCTTTGGAAGAAAGCATTACCTCTTAAATGTATTTGACCATTATTTAAACCACTAGAAAAATCAAGAGATTTTTCTTCTTTAAATTTTATTATTTTTTCTTCGCCAACAAGAATAAGGAGTATGCTCATCACATCTTCTTCTGTTAAAACATTGTGATTTTCCATAAAAATTAACTCACCATTTATACGTAAGACTGGCTTTCTGCCAACACCCAAATGTAAATCTGAGCCATCTTGGTCAATTAAGTTTTGCAACAAATCGTGTAAAAAATTTTGGTAATCCATATTACTTTTAATTATACTATATATAAGATTATTATAAAAACTAGAAATTATAAATCTCTTGAACCGGAACTAACCCTTTCATTGTTTTGATAATTGCATCTTCACGGATAGTTATCATTCCCTTTGATCTTGCAAGCTTGTAAATCTCTTGTTCTTGAGGATTCTTCAAAATAACATTTTGCATTTCTTTATCTATTTTAAACATTTCGAACAAAGCAACTCTACCAGACAAACCAGATGGACATTCATCAGAAGGTACTGCTTCGTAAACAGTATCCTTAAAATTTAATTTGGATTTAAATTCTTCCGGCAAATCAGCAAATTGCTTCTCGAATATAATTTTTGTCGCTTCGTCTACTGGAATTTCATTTTTTGAACTTGGGTGAATTTTACGAGCCAAACGCTGAGCAATACATAAAATAAGTGTTGGAGCAATAAGATATGGATCTATCCCCATATCGATAAGACGAGGAACTGCTCCTACAGAACTATTCGTATGCAAAGTCGAAAGCACCAAGTGCCCAGTTAGAGCTGCTTGAATTGCGAGTTCAGCTGTCTCTTTATCACGTATCTCTCCTACTAAAATTATATTTGGGTCCTGACGTAAAATAGAACGTAACCCAGAAGCAAAAGTATAACCAATCTCTGGCATAACTTGTGATTGATTAACTCCATCAATCTTATATTCAACTGGATCTTCCAAAGAAACAATATTTTGTGTTTCTTTATTTAATTCTCCAAGCATTGAATAAAGAGAAGTAGTTTTACCAGAACCAGTAGGACCTGTCATTAATATAAGACCATAAGGACGAGATAAAGCTTCTTTAATTAATTTCAAATTTTCTTCAGATAAACCCAAATCCGTCAATGGATGAACACCCTTCTGTGAATCCAAAATACGCATAACTATCTTCTCTCCATAATACGCTGGCATAGTAGAAACACGAAAATCAATTTTTCTATTATCAATCTTAGCACTAAAACCTCCATCTTGAGGTTTACGTTTTTCATCAAGTCTAAGCCTTGAAAGGATTTTTATTCTAGCGATTATACCATTATAAGTACTTAATGGTAGGACCAAATGAGTGTTTAAAATACCATCTATTCTAAAACGAATTTTTACTTTTTCTCCATTATTTTCAATATGTATATCAGAAGCTAACTTATCTATAGCATTCCTCAAAACAACAGCCACAATTTTAATTATAGGTGCATCAACTACTATCTTTTCTTCTTCTTGATTCTTAGGGCTACCACTTATCTTTTGACCATCTGGACCTATTCCTATACCAGACTTAGCAGCATCAGCAATCTCGGAATCAAGTTCATTTAAAGCTTGATCTACTTCAGGATTACTGTTTCCTTGGTATGCATCTACAAGTCTATTATAAACAGATGTTTTAATTAAAAATAGCTTAAATGGTTTATTCAACTTGGCTGTAATAAATGTAAGCGCATCGATAGCACGTACGTTTTCTGGGTCTAAAATTCCAACTTCAAGATAATCATCCGTTAAATTTATAGGAATAAATTTATAATTTCTAACTGAATCAATAGGGATTAACTTCAAAACATCTTGCGAGACACTAGCTGGATTAACTTCTTTTGTCGGGATACCAAAAATCTCTTCTTTTAATTTAAGAATTTTATTTTCATCTATTTTAAGAAAAAATAAAGCTTCATTAATATCACCATGATACTTCTCTTTTGCAATTTTCATCGCATCAAGAGCTTCACTTTCTTTTAAGATTCCACTTTTAACTAATTCTTCTAAAAGTATCATACTAGTTTGTTATAAATGAAATTAATCCTCCACAATTTTCGACACCATTTAATTTAATACAAGCTTTATAATAGTATCTTGTATTCGGAATTAAATTTATTAACTCATACTCAAAATTACCCATCATTGTCTGTTTTATAGATACGGTACTTAAACTTAAAGATTCATCTTTGGCATATTTAAAATAACCAGAAGTGATAGAGTTATCATTTATTAAACCATTTAATTTTGCAGAGTTACTTGTTATTTCAGTTGGTTCGACTGTGGAAATCTTAGGAGTAGTAGTATTTGTAACCTTTAACTTTTCACTACCAATAGGAGCAAAAGGATTATCTCTTCCTGGAATAGATGAATTTATATTAACACTATTATCCACCAAGCTTTTAAAAATATTACTTTCAAAAAATTCTTTATCTATTTTAATTTTCTCAAGTGATGTTAATGCTGAAATGAACATTGTATCTGAAACAACATTATTGGCAATAAAAGTATTATTTTCTGCACTCCCAGAAGATCCATCAAGATTACTGCCTGAAGCTATGTTTAAAAATAGATTATCTTTAAAACAAATACCTAAAACTAAAAATACTATAGAGAAAGTTATTATAAATTTTTTACTTTTAATATTCATAAATTTTATTTAAGCCAATATGTTTGAACTCTTAATGTATAATTATATATTTCAGAATTAATTGATTTATCAGCAGTAGAAGAAGCGGAGGATGAAGAATTAAAGTTTATAGATTTAACGTCAATAATTCTTAAATTTCTTTCAATATCATGAAGAAAAGATATAAATGTTTCGTATTTACTTTCCAGAGAAAATTCCATAGGAAAAAGACCATACGATAAATTATTAGAAGGTACACCTCCAGCAATAACATTTGCTACTTTATTTTTAGAATTAGTATCTAAGCTTTTTGCATCAAACCTTGTATCTTTAATGGGAATACCATACGAGTTTGCAATTTTTTCAATTTCTAAAATTAGTTCAATGTTGTCTATAGAACTAGGAAGTAAATGCTCCAACTTTGCCTTATCTTCTTTCTTAATCTCTTTATATTCACTAAGAAGTGCATCTCTCGCTATCTGAAGACTAGAAGAATTATTAAGAGTTTTATTATAAAGCCCCACCTCTTCTTTAATTTTCGTTATTTCTTGATAATAAGGATCGATAACAACAAAAAATAATACACCTGCGATAACCAAAGAAAGAATTGAAGATATTAGTTTCATAAATAATTATTGTGTATTTATTTCATTGATACCGACCTTTGTATCTTCTGTTAAACTTTTGGAATATAAATAAACGGAACGCTCTACATTAAATTCTAAATTAAAAGAAATAGTATTATCTTTGTTCTTTGATAAATTAGAAAATAAAACATTTTTAAAAGCACTACCCTTACTACTACTAAATACATCTGCTTGAACAGCTATTGATCTATAATCTGAAGCAAGTCCAGTAACATTCACAACCAAAATACCCTTATCATTTATCTGACTTTCAAATTTTGTATATTGAACTTCTGGGATTGTAATTTTACCAAGAACTTCAAAAACTTTTGAAAAAGCAACATGGTTACTTAAAATATCTTTAGCAGATTTTGTTCTTTCATTAAAGGTATTAAGCTCTTCAATGGTATCCTTTTCAAAACTATCTTTAGCTTGAAGTAATTGTTTAGACAATTCTACTATTTGGTTATTTAAGTAAAATTTATAACCAAACAATAAACCAGAGATCAAAACCGACAAAACTAATATAATAATAGCAATAACAGAAAAAATACTTGTGGACTCCTTTTTAGGCTTATCATTTACGATAATTGGTTTTTTAGGTATGAAAGATGTTTGAAATGAATTTTCCATTATTTTTTAAGATAATTTTCTTAAAGCAAGCCCCACAGCAACAGCAAATTCTGGACCACTTGCAGTTAAAACTGGTTCTAAGAAAGCAGGAAATTCTGTTTTAGCAAATGGGTTACTATAAACAACCTGTATTTTGAAATTTTCTTTAGCTCCTTCAAATAACCCTCTAAGCATAGAACCACCACCAGATAAGAAAATCTTGCTTATACTTTTATTATACTTCTTCTCATATGCAAAAACAATGCTATTAATGTCAGAAAAGACGTAATCAATAGACGCTCGACAGATTTTCCCAACTTTTGGATCAAGGAAAAAATCTAAACCAATATCTCTTTTAAGTTTTTCAGCTTCACTAAAAGGTACACCCAGAGATTGAGAAATATTTCTAGTTATATCTTGAGCACCACGGTTAACTACATGGAACACTCTAACAATACCAGCTTCTATAATAGAAACCTTAGTTTTTGAAGATCCAAAATCAATGAGCATGACTGGAGCTAAATCATTATCAAAAGATGAACGAATATTACTAAATATTTCCATCTCAAAAGAATCGCAACTTAAACCTGTCTTCGATATAACATCTCTATATTGCGTTAAAACATCATTGTGAATTGCAACAACCAAAACTTCGAGCGACTCTTCTTTTTTTGATTCTTCCCCTCCAACTTCTTCTATCTCTTTAGGGATAACAGACCAATCTAAGGTAACTTCACCTATAGGAACTGGTATGTATTTCCTCGCTTCAATTGGCACAACCTTATCAAGCTGATCTTCTTTAATATCACTAGGAAAACTTATTGTAAAAATCAAACTAGAAAGAGATGGTATGGATATAGCGCAAGATTTAGTTGTAACATTTGACTCACGCATTAAATCTAAAATAGCTTTCGATAAATTATCAGAAGATAGAACAGCCGACGCCCCTATTTCAGAATTATTATACGGACCAGTGGAAATAATACCGTAAGTCTCAAGAACAGCCTTACCTCCTTTCTTTTTAATCTGAACAACCTTAATAGAAGAAGAACCAATGTCTATTCCCAATGCTTGATTGTCAGACTTTCCAGACTTAAAACTACTAGTCAATTCAGCTAATTTATCTAGGATTATTTTTTTAAGTGAGCTGTCTATTTGAATCATAATACTATTCTTATTATAACATATTTAGGTTAAAATAAAGAATATATATATGGTTATAAACAGTATAAAGAAAATAATATTAAATCTTCTATTTCCCATAAAATGTATCGGGTGTAAAAAAGATGGTGAAATACTTTGTGACATGTGTTTAACCCAAATACAAAATGCTGAAAGAGAGACGGAAAGAGAGATTTTAGCTGTTTTTGATTATCGTAATGATTTAATTAAAAAAGCTATTTGGGAACTCAAATATCATCATAAAAAATATATTGGCGAAAGATTAGGAGAAATATTATATGAATCTTTAATTGAAGAAATCTCTAGTTTAAGAAATTTTTCATTGGGAGAAAAGATCATAATAATCCCAGTTCCTGTGTCTAATAAAAAACAACAAACGAGAGGATACAATCAATCATTTTCCATAGCTTTAGGTTTTTTAAAAAGAGACAATTATAAAAATTTTCAAATAGAAAACAATCTTGTATCTAGGATAAAAGACAATATACCTCAAGCAAGACTATCTAACAGAAAAGACCGGTTGCAAAACATAAAAGGTGCTTTTGAAATTAAAGATAAAAATACAATAAAAAATAGGATTGTTATAATAATAGATGATGTCACTACAACGGGTGGAACGATAAATGAGATTATTAAATTATCTAAAGAAAAAGGAGCTAAGAAGGTAATAGGATTTACCATAGCACACTAAAAATAATCTTCTTTTTTTTGATTGTTGTTCTTATCAACTTTATCTATTTGTTTATCTATATCCCCCTTTTTGTTTATATTATCAATAAAAATTTGATTTTCTTCTATCATTCCATCAGAAACATAAGTTTCTAATTTTTTAGAAAAAGCTGAAAATATAAAAATGTTGGCTATTGTGATCCCAGCAACTATTATCCAATATTTATTAAACTTCATATTTTATTATTATACAACATAGAATATAAAATAAAAATGGTGGCATCTTCTCTCGAAGATGCCACCATACAT
>CAZUUH010000007.1:16640-23699 GCA_964623415.1 uncultured Candidatus Saccharibacteria bacterium
AACGGGCTCCGCTATTAAATTGTGAATATTCAATATGAATTATACACATTTTTACCTTTTTGTCAATGCGGAGGCGGTGAGATTCGAACTCACGGAACCGATTAAGGTTCGGCGGTTTAGTAAACCGCTGATTTAAACCACTCATCCACGCCTCCTTATAATTTCCCATATTAACATAAAATTGAGAAATGCGCACAATTATGTTAATTTTAAAATATGGAGCCGTGTCAGAGTGGTCTAACGTACCTCTTTGCTAAAGAGGCAGGGTGTAAAAGCCCTCGCTGGTTCGAATCCAGCCGGCTCCGCAAGATTAATAAATTTAACTTTTTGATAGAAATTTTTTAGCGAAAAAGATAGCTAGGAAAATCATTAACATTACGAGAACTACTGTACCTCCAGTTGAAAGATCTAAATAAAAAGAAACAAAAATTCCAGATACAACAGAAAAGATAGAAATAATCTCAGCATAAATAATTGTTTTAATAAAACTTTTACGTAATTGAAGTGCAGAGAGTACTGGTATTACAACTAGAGCTGTAACCAATAATGCCCCTATTATAGGTATAGCAAGTGAAATAGTTATTGCTACAAGAATTATAAAAAGTGTGTTTATAAAATTAACTGGTAAACCACTTACCCTTGCAGAATCTTCATCAAAAGTAATATAAACAAGTTCTTTATATAAGCTAACAAGCAAAACAACAACAAAAATAGCTAGGATAGAAATGGTATATATATCACTAGTTGTAACTGTTACTATACTACCAAATAAATAATTAAATAGGTTAGAATTAAATCCATTTCCTAAACTTAATAAAATAACAGCTAAAGCAAGACCTCCTGATAAGAAAAGAGCGAGTGCAGATTCTCCATATATCTTTTTTGTATTTCTTAATTTTTCTATACCTAAAGATGAAACGGTAGTAAGCCCAAGTGTTGTATAAATAGGATTCCACCCCAATAAAAATCCTAGAGCTACTCCAGCCAAAGATATATGAGAAAGTGTATCAGAAATAAGTGAATACCTCCTTAAAACTAAAAATATCCCAATAAGAGGTGCTATAAAAGCTATTATTACTCCAGCAATAAGTGCTCTAACTATAAAACTATAACTTAAAATATCTAGCATATAAATTAATAGATAAGCCCATGTGACTTTTTAAACATTTCACCTAAAGAATCATGATAGACCAAAGTATTATTATTAATACAAGCAACATGCATAGCTTCATTTGCCATACTTTCAATATCGTGAGTTATTATAACAATCGTTAAATTAAATCTTTTGTTTAAATCTTGTAATAATTTATAAAAATCTTTTTTTACTTCTTTTTCCACTCCAACTGTTGGCTCATCTAAAAATAATATTTCTGGTTCACCAGCAAGCGCACGAGCAATAAAAACACGCTGTTGTTGTCCAGAAGATAAATCTCCTACAGGCCTATCAATAAAACTCTCCATCTGGACTCTCCTTAAAGCTTCCATAGCTTTTTCTTTGTCTTCCTTATTAATATTCTTAAATAAACCAATCTTGCTATATCTACCCATTAAAACAACCTCCAAAACTGTTACAGGAAAATTATTATCAAAATTTATTACTTTTTGGGGAACATATCCAACCTTAGACCAATTCTTAAAAGAAGAAATATCTTCATCAAATAATCTTATTAATCCATTTTTTGTTTTTAATAAACCTAAAATTATTCTAAGTAGAGTTGTCTTACCAGCTCCATTACTCCCAACTATACCAAGGTAATCACCAACATGAATCGACAAATTTATATCTTTTAGAATCTCTTGTTTACCATAAGAAAAAGATACATTTTTTATCTCAATTAAATTTTTTAAATGATTTACTGTTTGCATTCTAGTGCTATTTTTAAATTAATTAAATTCTGTTTCATTAAACTGAAATAATCTTCTCCTGATATTTTCTCATTATTTGTTAACCCTGCTATAGGATTTAACACAAGAGTAAGAGCACCTGTCTCTTCCGCAATTGTATCTGATAATTTTGGAGACATTAAACTTTCATAAAATATGTATTTTATATTATTATTTCTAACAAAATTAGATAGCTTAATCATTTCTCTGGTGGATGGCTCTTCTTCTGTAGAAAGACCTGAAATTGACGTCTGACTAAACCCATAATCTTTTGCTAAATAACCAAAAGCCATATGCGCAGTAACAACATCTTTGTTTTTACAATTAGATAGACCTTCTGTAAAATTTAAATCTAAATTAAAAAGTTTTTTCTCTAATAATTCTAAATTATTTTTATAATATTCTGAATTAGTAGGGTCTATATAAGACAATCTCTCTTCTATCTTTCCAACTATTTTAATTGCCAATTTAGGAGAAAGCCATATATGAGGATCACTTTTTTCAACATTAATTATTCCATCACCAACAATAATTATTTTATTCTTGTCTAAAATATTATTTTTCAAATTATCTTCCCATCCCTCAAGACCCCCACCATTTAAAATAAGTAAATCACCATCTTCTATTAAAGCCATATCTTTCGCTGTTGGTTCATAACTATGAGGTTCAGCTCCAGATGGAGTGATATTAAAAACTTCTATTTTATCTCCACCAATCTGAGAAGTGAAAAAATAAAGAGGATAAAAACTTGTGACAACTTTTATTCTATCGTCTTTATTACTGGTATTATCTTTATTGTTAAATAAAAATAAACCAACAGTTACTATTGTTATTACAATGATGATAATTAATAATTTTCTTTTATTCATAAATTAACCAAACATTAACCACCCAGGTTTAAATATTAACAAAATACCTATTATTAACATAAGTGCACCTCCTATAAGATGAGAATACCTTGCATATTTAGTTGTAACACCTGTCATTTTAAGCGTAAACATTGCTATAAAAAATACAACAAGGTCATCAATCATAAAGAAGAGTATATACAAAAGGATATAACCATAATAAGAAACAGTTGATAGATTATTCATTGCTAATACTTGAGTAAAAACAGCAGGAAGACCAGCTGAACAAATTAATTCAACAAGGTTTACCATAAAAGCAAGAATGATAATTCCACCAAGAGCAATCCATAAATTATTCTTCTTTGTTATGTCTTTTATCTTTTCAAAAACCTTCTGTTTTTTCTCTTCACCTGTTATTTCACAGGTTCCAGCTTTATTTTTGAAAAATTTATTTATACTAAAACCTCCACCCCAAATAGCCAAACCTCCAATCAAAAGTCTAACCCAAATTATTACTCCCAAGAAAAGAACAAGGTTTAACCAAGCAGACATAAAAAGGAAATAAACAAAAGCTGATGCAATTATGAACGTCGTTCCTAAAATCCACATTCTTTTTCTGTCCTTAAAACCAAGAAGAAGACTAATCAAAAAAAGTAATGTCCACATTGCACAGGGATTAAATCCATCCAAAAAACCCATAAAAACAGCTAAAACTGGTATAGAAAGACTATTTATTTTTGTCTTACCCAAAAATGGTAAATCAATGATTCTTTCGGAGGTATTTACTTTCTCATCTTCTCCTTTTATCAATATATCCTCTTCATTATTATTTTCACTTTTACTTATATTATCTTCTTTAGAATCATCAACTGTATGAGAAATAATACTACTACTTCTGTCTTTATTTATATCTAAACCCAATATTTTAGCTACTTCATCTTCATATTTAATTAAAGAATATCTTTTTATTTCAGCTTCTATTTCCACAGGTGAATAATCCTCGGAGAAACCAACAAAATGACTATCTCCTATAACAAGAAAAGGAACACCAAAAACCTCAGTGTCGAGATATTTTGCAACTTCTTGCATCTTTTTTGAATTATCTCGATTATAATAAATTTCATAAGGATAAACCCTTAAATTAGAATATTTATTTATCATTTTATTCAAAAAGACACTTTCATTTGCGCAATGAGGACAATTAATACTATAGAAGAAATATGCATTCACAGGATTAACTTCTTTCTTAATATCTTCCGCAAAAGTATTAGAAAAGATAGAGAAAAAGACTGCGCCAGAGAGAACAAAAAGATATACAAATTTTTTCATAAATATAATTTAAATAAAATATTAATTAATAATGCCTTATAATTTTTATAGCCTTACCATTTATTATAGCATCTGCAATTTTATTATACGCAGAATGTAATACACGCTGATAAGTACTTTGTGATGTGTTCATTCTTTTAGCAGCAATTGTCTGCTCTAATTTATCAATATGTCTTAATCTAAAAGCCTCAATTTCTCCCATTGTAACATCAATAACTTCTAAATCCTTAATAGGTATCCCTTGTGGCTTAAAATAAAATGAACGCGGATTAAAACTTATATTTTTACAGAAACAACCTTGATGTCTTGGCATAAATATTATAGTTGATTAACTTCTCTTATATCTTTAGCTTTATCAATAAACAAAACTCCATTAAAATGATCTATCTCATGCTGAAAAATATGAGCCAAAAGACCAGAACCTTCCATTTTAAATTTATTACCATTTTCATCGTAAGCTTCAACTGTCGCACGTGTTGATCTACGTACTTTACCAAACAATGGTCTTACAGATAAACAACCCTCATCCATTAATTTTCTATCTTTTGAAATTTTAGTAATTTTAGGATTTATAAAAACCTTATTAGGAAATTTATCTTTATCTCTAGCATTACTTTTACCAGAAATAAAATCCAAATCAAAAACTATTCCAGAAACAATAAACATTTTTAAAGATACTCCTATTTGTGGAGCAGCGATAGCTACACCATCACTTTCTCCATCTAAGGCTAAAGACATATCTTGTAATATTTTTTGAATTTTAGGGGTTTTGATATCAGAAATTTCAACATCTTTTGCAATTTCTCTCAAAACCTTATCACCATTTTGAACTATTTTAACCATAATTACATTATACATCTAAACCAGCCCATAGAAAAATAGGCTGGTTTAGATTATTTTATTCTTTATTTAAAGATTCTTTTTCTTCACGAATAATTTTTAATTCGTTTTCTAATGCTTTCTCTCTTTCTTCTAACGTTAAACAACAATTTTTTGAAAGAAATCTTTTAAAAAAAGGACATTTCTTATGAAAAGAAAATCTACTACAACAATCACCCCTACCTTTTTCGCAAGGGCCCGAAGCTCTTCCTGTCATTGGGCCATTCCCTTGTGGACCCATACCATCTCTATTAGGCATAATTTTAAATATAAATTAGTTTAATTAATAATTCGACATAAATACTAGTATATTATGAATATATACCCATTATAAATAATTGTCAATAGTTAAAAACTATATATTTAAAAGCCTTTTTTTAGACTCTTCTTTACCTAATACTTCTATTATTTCAAATAAATCAGGAGTATTGGTCTCCCCTGTAACCCAAAATCTTATAGTCTGAGAGATAAGTCCAACATGGCCACGAAATGAACTAGGTGAATTTTTAAATTCTTTTATATTTGAAGCTAATCCAAAATCTTTAGCTAGTGATCTCATAAAATCCATAAACTCATCTTTATTATTTATATTATCTAAAGAAGATGCTGTATCTTTTCTAATCTTTTCTACTTCCTCTTTTAATAATGGAGTAACAAAATTATTATAATCTGGATTTATAAAATTATCTTTGTCAAAATATCCATAAAAATGAGGCACCTCACTCCAAACAGCAATATCTTTTCTTTTTCCAGATCCTCTTTCTATATCGAAAACTTTCATCCAGTAATCTTTATTATCTATAATCTTTTTACTAAAATCTTTATTATACTTTTGCGCCCAAGATAATACACTATTATAAAATTCATTTACCGACATTCTAGAAATAATCTCTTTTGATATGTCTTTTAATTTTACTTCATTTAAAAGTGGAGCATTACTCTGTGAAAGTCTTTTAAAGGTAATCTGGAAATCAGTATAAGGTTTATCTATATTATTCTTTCTCCAATCTTCAAATTCTGAATTAGCTAAATTCATAAGATACTCAATAATAGCCATTTTAGGGTACCCATTTTCAATATAATATATAACGTTAGCTTCAGGATCTTTTCTTTTCGATAATTTTCTTTTAGCCCCAGATTCATCAAGCTTTGTTATTGGAGAAATATGTCCATATTGCATTTTAGGAAAACCTAAAGATTCTGTGAGTTCAATATGTATCGGAACAGAAGAAACCCATTCGTCAGCACGAATTATATGAGTCGGATGCATAAGGAAATCATCAACAACATGAGCAAAATGATATGTAGGCAAACCATCGGCTTTCATAACAACAATATCTGTATCATTCTTTGGCATTTCTATATCACCCTTAACTAAATCAGTAAAAGTAATTCTATCTTCTTCTTTACCCATTGATTTAAATCTAAGAACATAAGGTTTACCACTTTCTAATTTTTCTAATATTTCTTTTTGGTCTCTATCTCTCCAAATAGCCCATTTACCGTAATAACCAGGCCTAATAGAACTTTCTATTTGCTTTTTTCTTAAATCTTCAAGATCTTCTTCACTTGCAAAACAAGGGTAAACCCTACCCTCCTCCATAAGCTTTTTCAAAAAAGTTTTATAAATTAAAATTCTTTCTGATTGTCTATACGGTCCATACAAACCTACCATACCATTAGTTGTCAAACCCTCATCTGGAATAATATTAAAATATTCTAATCCATTACTAATAATACCTTCAGATTCTTCTAATTTTCTTTTCTGGTCGGTGTCTTCTATCCTTAAAAAGAAAGCCCCATTTGTCTGTTTTGCAAATCTTTCACAAATAAGTGCAGTATAAACACCTCCTATGTGTAAAAACCCCGTAGGACTAGGAGCAAATCTTGTAACCATTGCATCTTCTTTCAAATTTCTCTTTGGATATTTTTCTATAATAGAATCTACTGTTGGTAATTCCTCTTTAAAAATTAGATCTATTATTTTTTTAAGATTTTGGTTTTCCATAAATTCAATATATGTCCGTCCTCTTGGACTCGAACCAAGGACCCCAGAGGTATAAGCTCTGTGCTCTAACCAGCTGAGCTAAGGACGGATATCTGGTTAAAATCAAACAAA
>CAZUUH010000007.1:23799-26691 GCA_964623415.1 uncultured Candidatus Saccharibacteria bacterium
AGCTAAGGACGGATATCTGGTTAAAATCAAACAAATACAGTACCATATTACCTAAAAAATGAATTGTTTGCAATGTATTTTATTATTCTCCTTTTTTAGGTATTATTCCGTTTGCAATAATCAAATCGTTGAATTCTTTCTGCTCTAATGTTTCCACTTCTATCAATTTATTTGCAATTGCATCTAAAATATTTCTTTTTTCAGAAATAATTTCTCTTGTTTTAAGAAAAGCTTCATTTATAATTTTTGAAACCTCAGAATCAATAAGTGAACTAACTCTTTCTGAATAATCTTTATTGCCATCAAAAACACCCCTACTGTCATCACTTTCTAAAGCAACTGGACCTATCTCTTCGCTCATACCCCATCTTGAAACCATTGCTCGTGCTAAACTAGTAGCGACTTGTAAATCGTGAGATGGACCCGTGGTAATATCCCCAAATACTGTCTCCTCTGCAACATAACCTCCGAGTGACATAGCGATATCATCCAAAAATTCTTTCTTACTTTGAAGTCTTCTTTCTTCTAATGGTAACTTAAGAGTATACCCACCCGCATGTCCACGAGAAACAATCGAGACTTTATGTACAGGATCAGCATATGGTAAAACAGATGCAACTAGAGCATGCCCAGCCTCATGATAAGCTGTTATCTCTTTTTCTTTTTTTGACAATAAATGACTTTTCCTCTCTGGGCCCATCATTACTTTTTCTATAGAACGAATAAGATCAAATTGAGAAATCTTTTTACGATCTTCACGTGCAGCAAGAATTGCTCCTTCATTCATAATTGAATATAAATCAGCACCAGAAAATCCAGGAGTACGCTCAGCTATAACTTTAAGATTTACATCTTCCGCAAAAGGTTTTTTTCTTGAATGAATATTTAAAATTTCTTCACGATCAAGCCTATCTGGCAAATCAAGAAGAACTCTGCGATCAAAACGACCTGGACGAAGAAGGGCTGGATCTAAAACATCTCCTCTATTTGTTGCAGCCATAACAATAACTTTTTCATTTGGTTCAAAACCATCCATCTCAACAAGGATTTGATTAAGAGTTTGCTCTCTTTCATCATTACCACCTCCGACACCTGTCCCACGTACACGACCTACAGCATCTATCTCATCGATAAATACGATAGCTGGAGCAGCACGTTTTGCCATTTTGAATAAATCTCGTACTCGAGAAGCTCCAACTCCAACGAACATTTCCACGAACTCTGAACCTGATAAATGGAAGAAAGGTACTGCAGCTTCTCCAGCTACAGCACGAGCAAGAAGAGTTTTACCTGTACCAGGAGCTCCAGTAAGAAGAACACCCTTAGGAATACGAGCACCAATATCTAAAAATTTCTTAGGATTCTTTAAAAAGTCTACTATCTCTTTCAATTCTTCTTTGGCTTCTTTAGCACCAGCAACATCTTTAAATGTAACTTTATTATTTTTATCACTAGGGTCAGTAATGCGAGCTTTTGACTGACCAAAAGTAAAAGCTTGAGCACCTGTACCCTTCACCTGCCTAGAAAGCATCCAGATAAAGAAAAGTATAATTACTGCTGGCAAAAGAAATGGTAACAAATTTAAAAGCCAATAACCCAATCCGCTTTGATTCTTTATTTCTATTGGAGTAAGAGAAAGTTGCTCGGAAGTAACTCCATAATTTGATAATGTCTCTGATAGAGATGCCTCTACTTCTTTCTTTGCTTTACCCTTAGTTTCATCTTTAAATAAAACATTCACATCGCTTCCAGAAACTTCTATTTTACTTATCGTTCCACTTACAACTCCTTCTACAACATCTGAAATAGCTAAATTTTTGATCTCATTTTTGTTTTTAGAAATAAAAGTATAAATCATCGTAATGCTCATAAAAATAAGCAAAGCAATAAAAATTTGATTTGAAATATTAGGAACTTTTGGTGTTTGTGTCTTGTTTTTCATTGTCTTTGAATTATACACTAAAATATCTAAAAATAAAGATAGGGATTTGATATTATTTTAATAACTGATACGATATAATAATAAATATATGACAGTTTATATAGATAACAGAAAAGCTCATTTTAACTACAAAATAGAAGAAAGTTTTGAAGCAGGAATAGAGTTGGCAGGTTTTGAAGTTAAATCAATCAAAAAAGGACAAGGAAATATAAATTCCGCTTTTTGTGTAATTCGTGGAGGAGAAGCTTTTATCTTAAATATGAATATTCCCCCATATCAACCACACAATACCGCACCTGGCTATGTGCCTGATAGAACAAGGAGGCTTTTATTATCTAAAAAAGAGATTAAAAAATTAGGTAATAAAGATGACATAAAAGGCTTGACCTTAGTGCCAACATCGTTATATAGTAAAGGTCCTTATATAAAAGTTTCAATAGCAGTCGCTCGTGGTAAAAAAGTTTTTGATAAAAGAGAGGCAATAAAAGGAAGAGACTTGGATCGTGAAATGGAAAGAGAATATAAGAGATAGTTCATTGAAAAAATAATCAAAATTTATGGGGATGATCGGCTTCGACAAGAAGAATCATCTTAAATATGCATGTAAAGTACTCAGGAATCTTTTAAAACTTCTTGGAAAAGACTAAGTGTAAACAAAGTCGCTAAAGTTGCTTCACCTTACGCTTTTGCGTTCGGTAGACCAGCTCTTGCTTTCGCCTAAACGGCCAGCAAGTGTCTACCCTATCGACATCCGATAGATAGAGTTAGGCATAATATTATCGGGTTAAGATTTTATAACTGCTTAATATAAAGTCTAACAATTTTAAGCTCGGTGTTTATCTTTTTTGTGTATTCTCTAGGATAAATATTTAAACCCAATGAATACAATAAACATGTAGATGTGTTTAGGATTTCTCCTTGCACGCGGGTTCGATTCCCGCCATCTCCAC
>CAZUUH010000008.1:0-20685 GCA_964623415.1 uncultured Candidatus Saccharibacteria bacterium
TGAGGTGGTAGCGGGAGTAATCCCTTGGAAGTTCAAGTCTTCTCCTGCGCACAATTTTAGTATTATAATTTTTACACAGAAACCAATTCATTAGGTTATTTTATTTTTTATTTAATGTTATAATTAAAATAACACTATGATAACAGAAGAATTACTTTTATATATAACTAGGCAGCTTAAAAGTGGCACTCCACGAGATTTGATTATTGCAAGATTAGTTGGTGCTGGCTGGAAGCTAGAAGATGTAAACGATGGTTTGTCAAAAGTTGATATTTATCATGAGCCAATTTTCAATAACCCAGAATTTGATGAAATTAAAAAAGAAAATATCTTTGTCAAAGAAAAAGAAAAAGCAATTGAAGAGAGTGTCAAAGATATCGGCACGAAGATTGATTTAAATTTAAAAGAGGAAACAATTAAAAACGTAGAAGAGCCAAGACGAGAAAGAATAGAAAAACAAGAAACTTCTATAGTTTTAGATACGCTAGAGCTTGGTGCTCCTATTAAAGAGCCTATTAATAATCTAAGTAAAGAGGAAGAGCACTCTAAGATAAATCTAGATCAAAATACTTCAAAAATTTGGGTGCCCAAAAGTGTTCCAGTAAAAGAAAAACCAGTAATAAGAGAAATCTCAAGTGAGAATAAAAATCCTTCAGTTGCATCATCTACTGATATAGGCTCTATCCATAAAGTGGAAGATACAGATTCTCCTGTTTCTAAAGAAATAATTAACTCTTTCCGGAATTCATATCATCTTTATGATCAAAAAAATACAGAAGTAAAAGATACTCCCGTAAAAGAAGAAGTCAAAGATATTTCTAAAATAGCAATGTTGGCTTCTTATAAATCTGATGTAATTTCGGTAACAAAAAAAGATGAAGAAAAGGTACAAAAGGTGCAAAAGGTAGATATAAATAAAAAGAAGTCGAAATTATTACCTTGGCTTATTTTGTTACTTTTGATAATAGGTGGAGTTTTTTATTTATTCTATTCTGGCCTCATTAAATTAGAAGAAATATCAATATTAGATTTTAATAAAAAAGATCCCAAGATTATTTTATTAGAAAGAACACAAATTTTATCTTCTTTAAAATCATATAAAGCTGAGACGACTATCGATGTAACATCTCCTATAATTAAAGAAATTTTATCTGGAATTCCAGAAACAGATGATTTGTCAAAAAAAGAAAAAGAGTTTCTTAATATAAATATTCTTAGTCTTGTGAATAAAGATGTTGGTGGAGTTTTAGCTGATAGTTTTATTACAATGAAGGGAACCTCTATAAAAGATTATCTAACATTAGACATAAAAAGGCTAAATGATGATTTTTATTTTTTAATTTCAAGTCCTAATAAATCTGAAGATAAATTCTACCCAGATGAAGCTACCATAAAGATTAATAAATCAGAGCTTAATTTAATTCCTGAATTATTTAATGAAGAAAAAAGAGAAAGAATAAATAGGGCTAATCTTTACAATATCTTCTCCGATGTTTTGGTTTCTAATATAAATACTAATTTTATTAATTCTTATAGTAGTTTTGTTAATAATACTGCTCTATTAGAGAAAGAAGTAGAGTTTATTAAAGGAGTAGAATCTTATCATTATTCTTTAGATATTGATCCTATTTTTGCAAAAAATATTTTAAAATCTTTTTATGAGAGTGTTTCATCGTATAGTTTATCTAATGAAATAGAATTTAAACTAAAAGATCTTATTGATTCTACAAACATTAAATCTTTAGATGTTTGGGTTGGTAAAAAGGATAATCAGATATATGAATATAGTTTTGTTTTAGACTTTCCATTATCAAAAATTATAGATTATGAAATAATAGCTGAAGATGATCATAGGGTAAGTATTTCTTGGAAGACTACACTTTATGATTTCAATATTCAAAATAATGTATTTATTCCAAGTGAATTTAATCTTTTTGATAATGTTAAAGATGGGTTAAGAGATATAAAAATTAAAAATGAAATGATTTCTTTTGCTAATTTTTCAAATAAGATCTTTTCAGAGGAAAAAGGTTTTCCTAAGAAAGTAAATACTAATGGAGATTGTGCTTCTCCTGTTTTAGGGTCAGTCTTTTCTAAAGAAGGGCATTCTTCTTCAATGTCTTTTGATTTAAATTTAATAAATATATCTTTAAAAAATATCTTAAATGAGGTAGGAGATAAGGGTTCTTGCTATTCTTCTTTGTCTGGCTGGTCTATGACAGTGCCTATTAATAGTAATAAGGGAGAAGAAGTTGAAACGAGTAAAGAAAACATAAAATATTTCTGTGTTGATAGTACTGGTGCAAAAGAAATTATAACTTCTTACCCCAAAAAAAGTACTTGTTTATCTAAAATTGATACAAAAGATACTCTTAATGTAAAAACAGATAGCGTTAAGCAATAACCTGAAACCTCTAGATTTATATCTATTTTTCTGGTATAAATGTAGTTACTCTATTAAGTAATACATGGTGCCTATGGTGTAATGGTTAGCACTAGGGTTTGTGGAACCCTCAGTCAGAGTTCGAATCTCTGTAGGCACCCAAAAATAAGAAGTGGAAGAAACTATATATGTTTAATAAAATTTTAATTCCAAAACCCATAGCACCATTTCTATTGTTAGTATTTTTTCTAACTATTTTGAGAGTTGCGATTTTTGGTAAATATTCTTTAATTTTTATTTTATGGAATATTCTTCTTTCTTTTATTCCTCTACTTGTTAGTACGATTCTCGTAATATTAAAAAATAATAATAAGCTGAAAGATTGGGCTCTCTTAGTTTTAGGTATTGTTTGGTTACTTTTCTTACCAAATGCACCATATATAGTTACTGATTTGATGCACATAGGAGTCGTTCGTGCAGTTCCAGCATTGTATGATTCTGTTTTGTTATTCAGTTCTGCTTTAGTTGGAGTTTTATTTGGTTTATATTCTGTATCAGATATGGAAAAGATTCTCGCTTCAAGATTTTCATTTTTTGTTAGTAAAACAATAATATTCCTTGTGATGATTTTAACTGGTTTTGGAATTTATTTAGGTAGATTTTTAAGATTTAATAGTTGGGATGTTTTTGTGAATCCTTCGTATTTAATAAATGCCATAAGGGATATTTTTTCAAACAAAGCTGATCTTATAGAAGCGTTAACTTACACTTCATTATTTGGAGTATTTATTATCGTCGTTTATTGGTCTTGGTCTTCTCGGAACAAATAGAGTAAATTCTATTTTCTTGTTTTCTTTTGATAGAAATGTAAATAAAAATACCCTTGTATTCTTTGCTTTTATAGCAAAAAATTTGACGCCTCAATAAATTTTTTTTATAGTGTCTTTTTGATTAAAAATTTTTGATTTTTTTCTTGTTTTTATGTTTAAAAAAGGGGTATAATGAAATCCCGAAGTACCTTTGGGATTATTAATAACCTAAAAATAGTCATGCCTTCAAAAAAGAAAAATTCAAATAATAAAAAAGTATTAAAGGTGGTCGGTAATCCCAAAAAAGAAGTTACTCCTGAAAAAAAGAATACAAAAAAGAATAGTTTTATTAAAAGCGTTCAAAAAAGAGATGGGAAGATAGTCCCATTTGATATAGATAAAATAATTAATGCTATTAATAAAGCCATGCTTTCAAGTGGAGAAGGGTCCTTGAAGGAAGCTGAGATTATAGCTAACAGTGTTTTGATGGAACTTGCTAAAATTGCCAAGAAACACAAGACTTTTATACCTACAGTTGAGGGTGTTCAAGATACGGTAGAGCAAGAATTAATGCTTTCTGATTTTGTTAAAACTTCGAAGAATTATATTTTATACCGTGAACAAAGAGCCAAGCTTCGCGCAGAAGGTATGGTTGTTCCATCTCACGTAAAAGATTTAACAGAGCAGAGTAAAAAATATTTTAGAAATCCTCTTTCAGAGTTTGTTTACTATAGAACATATGCAAGATGGATAGAAGAAGAAAACAGAAGAGAGACTTGGGTTGAGACTGTCGATCGTTATATTGGTTTTATGAAATCAAAGCTCGGTAAAAAACTTAAAGATTCTGAGTACGAAGAAATTCGTGAATCAATTTTAAAACAAGAAGCGATGCCATCAATGAGACTATTGCAATTTGCTGGTCCAGCCGCAGAGAAAACAAATGTTTGTGCATACAATTGCTCTTTTGTAGCTCCTTCTAGATTTGAAGATTTTGGTGAAATAATTTATATCTTAATGTGTGGTACTGGTGTTGGTTTTTCTGTTGAAAGTAAAAATATACAGTCATTACCTCAAATAAAAAATCAGACAGGTAAAAAGTTACCTAAGTTTGTTGTTCCTGATACCAAAGAGGGTTGGGCAGATGCTTTAATATTAGGTATGAAAACATGGTTTGGCGGTAATGATATAGAGTTTGATTTTTCAGAACTACGTCCAGCTGGAGCAAGACTTAAAATTATGGGTGGTAAAAGTTCTGGCCCTAAACCTCTAGTTGATTTACTTGGTTTTACAAGAGAAAGAATCCTTCGTAGGCAAGGTCGTCATTTAAGGAATATTGATGCACACGACATTGTTTGTAAAATTGGAGAATGTGTAGTTTCTGGAGGTGTCCGTAGAAGTGCTCTTATTTCACTATCAGATTTAGACGATCAAGAGATGCGTGATGCTAAGATAGGGCAGTTTTGGGTTAATGAGCCACAAAGAATGCTTGCAAACAATTCAGCTGTTTATAATACCAAACCAACAGAAACTGAATTTTTGAAAGAATGGATTGCTTTAATGGAATCAGGAGCAGGAGAAAGAGGTATCTTTAATCGTGAAGGTTTATATAAAACTCTTCCAAAAAGAAGAATAGAAAAATCTTTAAATTATATCGGAGAAATGGGGACTAATCCTTGTGGAGAAATAATCCTTCGTTCAAGACAGTTTTGTAATCTCTCAGAAGTTGTAGCAAGAGCTGAAGATAAAGAAGAAGATTTAATGAAAAAGGTTCGAATTGCTACAATATTAGGTACATACCAATCAACTCTTACAAATTTTGGATATTTATCTAAGGAGTGGAAAGATAATTGTGAAGAGGAGAGACTCCTTGGTGTCTCTGTTACAGGGCAGTGGGATTCAGCTTTAGCAAGGAATGGAGAAATTCTCAAGAAGATGAAAAATGAATCAATACGTGTTAATAAGATTTATTCAAAAAGATTTGGGGTAAATGAATCGACCTGTATTACAGCTGTTAAGCCATCCGGAACTGTTTCTCAGACAGTAGACTGTTCTTCTGGTATGCATCCTAGGCATGCCCCTTATTATATCCGTCGCGTTCGTATATCTTCAACCGATGCTCTTTTCAAAATGATGAAAGATCAAGGTGTGCCTTATCACCCAGAAGTTGGTCAAAGTGCTGAAAGTGCCACAACATATGTTCTTGAATTTCCGATGAAAGCTCCAAGTGGTGCAATATGTAAAGATGATATTTCTGCAATAGATCAGCTTGAGCATTGGAAAATTGTTAAAGTTAATTATACAGAACATAATCCATCAGTTACAATTTCTGTTGGTGAAGATGAATGGATAAAAGTTGCCCATTGGTTATATCAGAATTGGGATATTGTCGGTGGTTTATCTTTCTTACCTAGGTCTAATCACGTTTATCAACTTGCTCCTTATGAGGCTATAGATGAGAAGACATATAAAGAGCTTGTAAATAAAATGCCAGAATTTGATTTTTCTAAAATTGTAACTTATGAGAAGATTGATGAGACAGAAGTTAAAAAGGAATTAGCATGCGTTTCAGGTGTTTGTGATATTGTCTAATTAATATGTTTAAAATTATAAAATACATCTTAACATTTGTTTTGGTTTTAGTTTTTAGACTTTTACCATTTCGTGCACCAAACGTTGAGCCCATAATGGCAACTCTTATGCCTATTGGTAAAATAAATGGTTCACTAATATCTTTCCTTTTTGGGTTTTTAAGTATAATGATTTTTGATTTAATTACTTCTGGTATTGGAGTTTGGACATTTATTACATCAATTTCTTATGGTTTTATTGGATTTTTTGCTTTTTATTATTTTAAAAATCGTTCTGGTTGGAAAAGTTATGCAAAATATGCTTTTTTATCCACTATAATTTATGATGTTGTTACAGGTTTAACTATAGGCCCACTTTTCTTTGGTCAAACATTTACAGTAGCACTATTAGGGCAGATACCTTTTACTGTTTTACACTTGATCGGTAATGTTTCTTTTGCTATAGTTTTATCACCAGTAATTGAAGCTTGGATGATTAAAGAATCGAAAGTAGAGGTTATGTTAAAGAAGCTGGTTTTACGTTAGTTTTTTAAAAATTTAATCTATTGTATTTGGAAGTGAGGTTAGATTCCTCCACTGTGCCGCAACGGTAAAATCATATTTATGATTAAGTCCGATCTTTATACAATAGCTAAGTCCCGAGCAGGAAAATAAAATTTTCTAGATTTTAAAACTCCCTGCTTTGCAGGGAGTTTTAAAATTATGATAAAAATAAAAAATAAAATATTAATAACTGTATCAGTCGTCATCTTTTTAGGAGTAATTTTATATTTGAATATAGATGTTTTTGTAAAAAAGAAAGATTTTGAAACAAATTACTATAGAGAAAAAAATACTTCAGAAATTTCAAATACAAAAGATTTTATAAGACAGGATTTGTCTAAGGTTACAGAAAAAAAAGAAATAATAAAAAAAGAGGCACAGATAGATTTATATGTTTTAGATAAAAAATATAATCTAGAATTTAATGAAGGAGAGAGTCTATATGATGCTATGTATTATTTGATGGAGAAAGAATCTTCCGATTTTTATTTTAGCGGTAAAAAAAATATAGCTCTTGGCTTTTTTGTTGAAAGTATTAATGGTCTAAAGAATAGTAATAATAAATATTGGATATATTATGTAAATACCAAAGAGGCCGATATTGGTATTTCAAATTATATTTTAAAAAAGAGCGATATTATTAATTGGAATTTAGAATAATTTTTATTTATGAAAAAAAGTTTTTTAAAAAAGGGTTTATTTGTTTTTGTTTTATTATTTTCTATATTTATTTCTTCACATATAGAAGCATCTACCAATGTTCGTTTGAGGGTTACAGTTGGAGAGAATAGCTTATATGATGGTAATTTATCTGTTTCACCTTGTGATAGTGATAATGATGGTGTTGTAGATAATGCTACAGCTTATTGTGCTCTCAATTTATCATCTCTTGATGTGGATGGATCATGGAGTGTCTATGGTTATTTTATAAATGGTATTAATGGAATAAGTGGATATGCTGATTCATCCGGAGACTGGCATTATTGGGAGTTTCTTACAAATGGCACATATTCTTTAGTGGGTATTGCAAGTTATGTTCTTAATGAAGGCGATATTATTTGGTTAAAATTTTTAAATCCTAGTGATGAGGATATAAGGTTGGCTTCTTCCCCAAAGAGTGGTGGTGTTGTAAGGGATATATTTTCTAACGAAAATGCAGTTGATTTTATTTCTTCAAAACAGAAAGATGATGGATCTTTCGGATTTCCACTTTATACTGATTGGGTTGCAATCGGTATGGCAAAAGAAGAAGTTTCTGAAGAGGTAAGAAATAAATTAAAGGATTTTTTAAGTGAACAAGATTTTAAAGCTGAAAGTTTGACTGATTATGAACGCCACGCAATGGCACTCATGTCTTTAGGAATTAATCCCTACTCTGGAACTAAAATTAATTATATAGATAAAATTATATCAAGTTTTGACGGTAATCAGCTTGGTGATACAGAGATGATAAATGATGATATTTTTGGTCTTATCGTTTTACAAAATGCTGGTTTTGGAGAAGAAGATGAGATAATCAATTCACTTATTTCTCATATTATTTCTAGCCAAGGAGATGATGGCTCTTGGGGTGGTGTCGACATGACTTCTGCAGGGATTTCTTCTATCCATGATTTTATGGGTTTTAATGGTGTAAAAGATTCTACACATAAAGCTTTCAAGTATTTAAAGAGTAAAGAAACAATAAAGAAGAATCAAAGTTTTGGTAATTCTTTTTCAGCAAGTTGGGCTATTCAGGCTTTTAGATTAGAAGATTGGTATGATGATGAAGTTGAAAGATCTGTTAAATTTTTAACAAAAAGACAAGAAAATGAACATGGTCATGTACGTGAAGGTGAAGGAGATAGTATCTTGTGGGCAACATCTTACGCTTTACCTGCCATAAGTGGCTTTTCTTGGAATGATATTTTAGTTGATTTTCCTAAGGAATAAGGATACTTTTTGTGATTTTTTTGTTATAATTAAACTATATGGTTAAATTGATTATTGCAAATTGGAAAATGAACCCTATGTCTTTAAAAGAGGCCAAGAGTATCATTTCTGGTATTTCTTCTTGTATTAGGAAAAATAATAAAAAAACAAAGGTGGTTATTTGCCCACCTTATACATATTTATTTTTATCCAACAATACAAAGAGTAATAAAATATCTTTTGGTGCACAAAATGTCGGAGCTAACACTATCGGATCTTTTACTGGAGAGATTTCAGCTAAAATGCTTTTAGATATGAAGATAAAGCATGTAATTGTCGGACATGGGGAGAGTCGTGCTTCAGGTGAAAATAATGTAATAATAAATCAGAAAATACTTAATTTACTAAAGTTTAAGATGACCCCAATCTTGTGTGTGGGTGAGACAGCTCGTGATAAAGATGGTTTCTATTTGTCTTTTATAAGTGATCAATTAAATGAATGCTTAAATAACGTACCTAGAAATTCTATAAAGAATATTGTTATTGCATATGAACCACTTTGGGCAATTGGTAATAATGCTAAAAGAGAAGCGACAAAAGATGAATTCATTGAAGTAAAGATTTTTATTAAAAAAGTTATTGCAGATATTTATGGTTCTAAGGTTGCACATGGAGTACGTGTGATTTACGGAGGATCTGTCAATAAAGACAATGCTCGTATTTTTGTCGAAGATGGGCAAGCTGATGGGCTTCTTGTGGGTCGCCAAAGTCTTAATCCTAAGAAATTTAGTGAAATTATAAATTCATTAAATTAAATTTATGAAAAATATTAAAGATTTAAAGAAAATTTCTGGCAAAAGAGTTTTGCTAAGAGCTGATCTTAATGTTCCATTGAAAGACGGTAAGATAGTCAACAATTTTAGGATTAAAAAAGTTTTGCCAACGATTTTGTTCTTACAGAAAAGTGGAGCCAAGGTTATTATATTATCTCATCTTGGTGATAAAGGTAGTGAAAGTTTGGTTAAAGTAGCGGATCAGTTAAAAAAATTAGTAAAGAATTTTTCTTTTATTGATTCTGATATTCTTTCAGATAAAACAGAAAATAAAATAAATTCTCTTAAGAAAGGAGAGGTTGTTTTACTCGAGAATCTTAGAAGAGAAGAGGGAGAAAAGAAGAATTCTCCATCTTTTGCTAGGGCATTATCTCGATACGGTGAAATTTTTGTAAATGATGCATTCTCTGTTTGCCACAGGGAGCATGCTTCTGTAGTTGGTATTACCAAATATCTTCCAAGTTATGCCGGTTTTCAGCTTCTGATTGAAATAGAGAATCTTTCAAAAGCTTTTAACCCTAAACATCCATTTCTTTTTATTATCGGTGGTTCAAAGTTTGATACAAAAATACCATTAATTAAAAAATTCATTCGTTTAGCTGATTATGTTTTTATCGGTGGTGCAATTGCAAATGATTTATTTAAAGCTAAAGGTTATGAGATTGGCAGTTCTTTAGTTGGTGAAAGTAATTTTCAAATACCATTGATTCTTAAAGCAAAAAATCTTATTTTACCAAGTGACGTTTTAGTGAAAAAGGGTAATACGAATCGTTTTACTTTACCAAACGATGTAAAATCCGATGAAATCATAGTTGATGTTGGGCCAAATACTATCACTGAGCTAGAGAAGATAATAAAAGACTCAGGTTTTATTTTATGGAATGGCCCTCTTGGCAAATATGAAGATGGTTTTAGTGATCAGACAGAAAAGCTCTTAAAAATAATTTCAAAAAGTAAATCAAGTAGTATTTTGGGTGGTGGTGATACTATAGCATTAATTTCTAAATTAAAATTAGAAGATAAATTTGGGTTTGTCTCTACTGGAGGTGGGGCAACATTAGAATTTTTGTCAAAAGGTATACTTCCTGGTTTGCGTCCGTTAAAATAATTATTATGCCAAATCATACTGAGCTTTTAGAATTACTTTTAAAAAATAGAGGAATTAAAGAAGAAGATTGGGATAAATTTTTAAATCCATCTTACGATAATGATTTATATGATCCATTTTTAATGAAAGGGATGGAGCTTGCTACTGTGCGTATTTTTGAAGCAATAGAAGCAAAAGAGAAAATAGTTATTTATAGTGATTATGATTGTGATGGTATACCAGCAGCAGTTATATTTTCTGATTTTTTAAATAAAATTAAATATAATAATTTCTCTGTGTATATACCTAATCGTAATGAAGAAGGTTATGGTTTACACCAAGAAGCATTAAATCAATTCAAAGAAGATGGGGTAAAGCTTTTAATTACTTTTGATTTAGGTATTACTGCTATATCTCCAGTTTCTGACGCAATGGCAAATGGTATAGATGTAATAATTACAGATCACCATTTACCTCGTATATCACAAGATAATACGAATATTTTAGATATAAAAGAAATAGAAAATGTTTTAAGAAAAGAAGATCTGCCGAAAGCTTATGCTATTTTGAATCCCAAACAGAGTGGATGTAATTATCCTGATAAAATGCTTTGTGGAGCAGGTATTTCTTTTAAGCTTGTTTCAGCTCTCATTAAGAAGTATGGAGAATATTGGAAAATAAGTAATGGTTGGGAGAAATGGCTTCTTGATATGGCTGGGGTTGCAACCTTGTCTGACCAAGTTCCACTTATCAACGAAAATCGCGTACTCGCTTTTTATGGATTAAAAGTTTTAAGAAAAAGTCGACGTCCTGGAGTTACTGAAATTTTTAAATTATCAAATGTTGATATTAAGAATCTAAATGAAGATGATATCGCTTTTACTCTTGCACCTAAGATAAATGCAGCAAGTCGAATGTCTGATCCTAAGGAAGCTTTTGATCTACTTTCTGCGAATGATTTTAAAACAGCAAAAACCCTAGCCTTAAATCTTTCAAAAATCAATGACAACAGAAAGCAATCAGTTGCTCATATTATGAAAGAGGTTAAAAGTACATTATTAAAAAGAGGAAAATTAGATGAGTGTGAAAAGCCGTTAATTGTTATAGGTAATCCTAATTGGAATATTGGTATTTTAGGAATTGTTGCTTCTAAGATTGTGGATGAATATAAAAAAACTGTTTTTGTTTGGGGGTCTTCTTTAGGTGGAGTGATAAAGGGTTCTGGTAGAGCATTTTCTGAGGTAAATCTTGTAGAGATATTATCTCTTTTACCAGAAGGTAGCTTGTTAGATTTTGGTGGACACAAAGGGGCTTGCGGATTTTCTATTAAAGAAGAGGAGATACATTTTCTAGAAGATAAACTTATTTCTATTTATGAAAAGAAGATAAAAGATATTCCCGAGAAAGAGTTTTTGGCTGAGGCTCAAATAACCATAGATGATGTTACAGAAGATAATTTTAAAGTTATAGAAAAACTTTCACCTTATGGCATGGGTAACCCCAAACCGATTTTTCTTTTAAAGAATATAATTATTGATGATTTAAAAGAATTTGGTAAAGATAAAAATCATTTAGAGTTATCTTTTAAGAATAGTAAAAATAAAATAGTTAAAGCTATTGCTTTCTTTAAAACTAGAGATAGTTATAAAAAAGTCTTAGAAAAGGGTTCAAATATTGATATGATAGCTACTTTTGAGAAAAATACTTTTGCTAATAAAAAAGAAATTAGGTTAAGAATTAATGATATTATGATAAAATAAAAATATGAGTAATTTATTTGAAGTATATACAGATGGTTCTTCTTTGGGTAACCCTGGGCCAGGTGGTTTTGGGGTTGTTGTTATTTCAAAAGGTAAAATAGTAAAAGAAATTGGTGGTTTTGATAAAAATACAACAAATAACAGAATGGAACTTCTAGGAGCGATTGAAGCTCTTAAGTATTTAAATAATTTAAAAGATATTTCCAAGACTGTAATTTATGTTGATTCTTCTTATGTTTTGGGGGGTGTTACTCTTTGGATAAATAATTGGGAGAAAAATGGTTGGAAAACAGCAAACAAGAAAGATGTTTTAAATAAAGATTTGTGGCTAGAGCTCATATCTTTAAACAGGAAATTCAGTGATAAAATTATTTGGCAAAAAGTTAAGGGTCACTCCACGAATATTTACAATAATAGAGCCGACTTTATTGCTACAAATTGTGCATCTTCTTTAAGTAATAATTTCTAAGATATGACTAGGACAGAAATTACCGCAATTATTATTTTATTAATGATTGCGGTAATTCGGTTTTTATTTTTTGTACCAGACAAACCTGATTATGGCAATTTTATTCACAAAAATGTGTCATTTTTGGGTATGGTTTCAGACGATCCAGATGTTCGCTTGAATACAAAACATTTAAATATTAAAATAGAAAATTCAGATGTAAATATTTTAGTTTTTACAGAAAGAGCAAGAGATATCAAATATGGAGATAAGGTATCTGTTAGTGGTATTTTATCTGAACCAGAAAATTTTATAACAAATTCCGGTAAAGAGTTTAACTATAAAAGATATCTTGCTAACCAAAATATATATTTTTTAATTAAAAAACCTGATATAAAAATAATTTCACATAATAATGGTCATAAAATAAAAACTATTCTTTTTTCGATTAAAAATTCTTTAATTAAAAAAATAAATCAAATAATTCCGCCACCTCAAAGTGACCTTGCTTCAGGTTTGATATTGGGTGTTCGCGGTGGTTTTGATGAGGATTTAAAACAAAATTTTATTGATACAGGAACTATTCATATTGTCGCTCTTTCTGGATACAATGTTTCTATTATTGCTAAAAACATAATGGATTTCTTCAAATTATTTTTTTCTGGAGCTATTTCAACTGTTTTGGGAATTATATCTATTATTTTATTTGTAATTTTAACTGGAGCTAGTAGTACTGCTTTGCGAGCTGGTATTATGGCTATAATTATGCTTTTAGGTAAACTGTCTGGCAGAAATTATTTAGCTTTTCGTACGCTTATAATTGCCGGTCTTTTAATGTTTGCATATAACCCTATGGTAATAACCGATATGTCTTTCCAATTATCATTTTTCGCTACAGCTGGGGTACTTCTTATAACCCCACTTGTAATTAATTGGTTTAAGTTTATTCCTATGAAATTTGGGTTAAGAGAGTTATTTTCTACAACTATAGGAGCTATGATATCTGTCTTGCCAGTAATTCTTTATTCCACAGGTATTTTTTCTTTAGTATCACCGTTTGCTAATATTTTAATTATTCCAGTTATTCCTCCTACAATGCTTTTTGTTTTTCTTACTGGGGTTTTAAATTTTATTTCACCAGTAATTGCAGTTCCTTTTGGTTTAGTTTCTAATTTTTTACTCCAGTACATATTATTCATTGTTGAAAAGTTTTCTGATTTTATTTTATCAAGTATTACATTTTTTTATTTTCCATTATTTTTTACAATTTTGATTTATATATTATTAATTATTTGGATTATTAGAAAAAATAAAAAATGAAAAAATATTTTAAATTTATTCCAATTTTAGTGTTAGTTATATTTTTTATTTATATTTCTCATCTTCTTATAGAAGAAGAGAATAACGATTTACTAAAAGTTGCTTTTTTAGATGTTGGTCAAGGAGATGCGATATATATTGAAACACCAAATAATAGGCAGATCCTTATAGATGGTGGGCCAGATTCTCATTTACTTAAAAGTATTTCAGAAGTAATGCCGTTTTCCGATAGGTCTATTGATCTAGTTATTGTAACTCATGAGGATAATGATCATATTGGAGGGTTACCTGTTTTGATGGATAATTATAAAGTTGATAATATCTTAAAAACAGAACAAGATCATTCATCTCCGAATGCTTCTCTTTTAAGAGAAAAAATTAAAGATAAAGAAATTAATGAAATTATTGTAAAAAATAAAAAACGAATTCTTTTAGATGAGGATATTTATCTAGATATATTGTTTCCAAATAGAGATATTTCTAATTTAGAAAGTAATGAAACATCAATAGTTTGCAAGCTTTCTTATTTAGATAAGTCTTTTATGTTTATGGGGGATGCAGATATGTACATTGAGAATTTAATTATGTGGCAAGAATCAGACGAAAATCTAGATATAGATATTTTAAAACTTGGGCATCATGGATCAAAAAGTTCTTCTAGTTTGTTGTGGTTAGAAAAACTTAGTCCAGAAGTTGCTGTGATCTCAGCTGGTAAAGACAATAGATATGGCCATCCTAATAAAGAGGTGATAGAAAGATTAAATAATTTGGGGATTTTATATTTAGGAACTTATGATTCAGGAAATATAATTTTTGAAACAGATGGAGATAAAATAAAATACATAAAATAAAAACTGGTTTTATCCAGTTTTTATTTTATGATGCCAGCCTTTTTCAAAACTTTATATGCACCGTGTTTGTTTATAGTTTTTATTGCTTTTGTAGAAATAGTAAGAGGAAAGTACTTTTTAAGCTCAGGGACATAAATTCTTTTCTTTTGTAGGTTAGGATATTTGCGAACCTTACCTGTAGGATTAAATTTGGTAGCACGAACAACGTTAGAGTAACCTCCTGCCATTTTTGAGCCCTTTTTAGTTATGTCACATACTTTTGCCATACGTGGAGTGTATGTTATCATATAAAATATACATATGCAAGCAATTGACGGATTATTTTATATATTGGTTTTGATTATGTCTATAGTTATCCACGAGTTTGCTCATGGGTATATGGCTTATCGTTTGGGTGATAATACAGCTAGACTTGCTGGCCGTTTGACATTAAACCCACTAAAGCACCTAGATCCTTTTGGTTCTGTTGTTTTACCTTTGTTGCTTTATTTTACAACGTCTGGCGGTTTTCTTATTGGTTGGGCAAAACCAGTACCTTATAACCCAAACAATTTAAAAAATGAAAAGAAAGGGACCTTTCTTGTTTCTATTGTTGGCATTTTAGCTAATCTTTTAATTGCAATTATTTTTGGTTTATTTATTCGTTTTGCTCTTTTATCTCAATTTTCTATACCTGATCCATTTTATAAAATCTCTTCTATAATTGTAGTTATAAATTTAATTTTATTTTTATTTAATCTTATACCCATTCCACCTCTTGATGGATTTAAGATATTCTCTTCACTCTTACCATACAAATATAAATATATTGAGAGTTTCCTAGAAAAATGGGGTTTATTTCTATTATTGTTATTTATTATATTTATTTGGGGTAAGGTTTCTGGTTTTATTTTTGTCATTTTTAAGTTGATTACTGGTGTTTCTTTAATGTAAATACAGCCTATTGCTTTTTTTGTGTCTTTATAGTAAAGTATTTTAACTAGTCAATTAAAGACTATTTTATTTTACTTCGCTTGTTAAAATCTAGATTAACAGGTAAGATTAAAAATTTATAATATTTCTAGATTTCAATAGAGAATGCCTACAATAAATCAATTAATAAAGAAAAACAGAAAGAATTTAAAAAAGAAGTCAAAAGCTGTAGCTCTTGCTCGTGGTTTTAATTCTATTAAAAACAAGCCTGTTTATTACCCAGCGCCATTTAAACGTGGTGTTTGTACTAAAGTTTCTACAACTACACCTAAAAAGCCAAACTCTGCTCTCCGTAAAATTGCTCGTGTCAGACTTACCAATGGTATGGAGGTTACTGCTTATATTCCAGGTGAAGGACACAATCTTCAAGAGCACTCAGTTGTTATGATTCGTGGAGGTCGTGTTAAAGACTTGATCGGAGTTCGTTATCATATTGTCCGTGGTCGTTTAGATACAGCTGGTGTTGAGAAGCGTCGTCAGTCAAGAAGTTTGTATGGTGCTAAAATGCCTAAAGCGGCTAAGAAATAATTTAGATAAATTTATTTATATGAGAAGAAAAATAAAAAATAAAAAAATAGTTGAACCAGATATTGTTTATAATTCACAAAAGCTTGCGAAGTTTATAAATATTGTTATGTGGGATGGAAAGAAAGAGACTGCAAGAAAGTCGGTTTATAAAGCTTTTGATATTATCAAAGAGAAAACTGGCAATCCAAATCCACTTGAAGTATTTGATACAGCTCTTAAAAATGCTGGTCCTATGGTGGAAGTTCGTTCACGTCGTATTGGTGGAGCAAACTATCAGGTCCCTCGCGAAGTTCGTCCAGAAAGAAGACTTGCTCTTGCTATGAGGTGGATTATTGGTGCTGCACGTTCTAAGAAAGGTGCTTCTATTGATAAAAAGCTTGCTGAAGAATTAATCTTGGCTTCTAAGAATGAGGGTTCTGCTTGTAAGAAGAGGGAAGATACACACAAAATGGCAGAGTCCAATAAAGCATTTGCTCACTTTGCTTGGTAAAAATTTAAAAACAAAAATCCCCTTAAGGGGATTTTTGTTTTGTTTACTAAATAGCATTTTAGTTTAAATTATATTTTTATTTACCACATTGAAACCCATAGGTTTGGAGTAGGTAAATATGATACAATAAAATTATGAGTGCAAAAAAAGATATTTTAAATTATTTTAGAGAAATAAAAGAAAACAAAAATATTAAATATAAAAGCTTAAGAACTAGCTTTTTGGGATTACCTAATTTCCAATATTATAAATATCAAACACTTGCAAATAAGTTTTCTTGGCTTAAAACTAGTGGTTATTTAGCTGAAAAAAATGGAGAGTTTTTTATAACAAAGAAAGGATTAGATTTTTTAAATAAAAAGAATAGTCATATTTTTAGTAAATTTGAAACAGACAAAACAGAAAAAGATCCTAAAGACTTGCTAGTTTTATATGATATTCCACAAAGTCAAACTTCTAAAAGGAATTGGTTTAGAAAAGAATTAAGAAAATTCCATTTTATAATGATCCAAAAAAGTGTTTGGGTTGGTCCATCTCCCCTCCCAAAAGAATTTTTATCTTATGTTAATGAAATAAAAATAGGGGATAAATTTAAAACATTTAAATTAGCAAAAGGGTTTATTTTAAAATAGATAATAAAATTATTTTACCTCCTCCAAACCTATAGGTTTGGAGGAGGTATTTTGTAAAATAAATTTTTTTTATAAAAAATTGTAAAATTATGTAGATTGTGGTATTTTAATAAAAATTTTCTATTTTTAATTTAAATTTAATTATTATGAAAAAATTGACAGATAATAGGCCTGGCAAACCTGTATCTTTTGATGATGCCAAGGAATTTAATGAGTTCATGAAAAAGGCCAAACAAGAGGCAAAAAGTAATGAACAAAAGGCGATTATTTCCTCTAGGGATATTTTTTTAAAAAGTAAATAACCCCAAGGGTTTTGTTTTATAAAAGACGGGTTTCCGTCTTTTATATTTATCCACTTTTTGAAATAAATACTATTGTATTTTTATTTTTTTTGAGGTTTAATTTAAATGAAAAACTATATCATGGAAAGAAAATTTTACATTCTTCTTGAGAAGCTGGGCTTTAACAAGAAGAGGGTTAAAGAGTCCCACAACTCTTTGAAGAATTTGGCAAAGAGGTTTTTGCCAAATTGCCACACTCTATATGAGTGTATGGGATCTGAATAAGATCCTTAAAAACTACGAAGGAGGCTTGTCCTCCTTTTCGTTTGCAAAAAAGATAGATATATTGTATATTTTATGGACTAAAGACTTCACTGTCTTTTTATTTTTAGTAATTAATAAATATATATGGAAAGAGATTATCCCTTAGAAAAAGTTAGAAATTTTGGAATTATTGCACATATTGATGCAGGTAAGACCACTACAAGTGAGCGTGTTTTGTATTACACAGGAATGTCACATAAGACAGGTGAAGTTCATGACGGTGAAGCGACTACTGACTGGATGGAGCAAGAGCGTGAACGTGGTATTACAATCACTTCTGCTGCTGTTACTTGTTTCTGGACACCAACATATGCTCTAGGAGATATAAATAAGAAACATCGTTTCAATATTATCGATACCCCAGGGCACATTGATTTTACAGCTGAAGTTAAGCGTTCACTTCGTGTACTCGATGGAGCTGTTGTTGTTTTTGACGGGGTTGCGGGAGTGGAACCTCAATCTGAAACAAACTGGCGTTATGCTGACGAAGCAATGGTTCCAAGAATTTGTTTTGTTAACAAAATGGATAGAACTGGTGCTTCTTTTGATCACTCATTTAAGACTATTATAGACAGACTAAACAGAAATGCTGTTCGTATGCAGATTCCTATTGGAGCAGAAGAAAATTTTCTTGGAGTTATTGATCTTTTACGCATGAAGGCTTTTTACTTCGAAGGCCCAATGGGTGACATTATTGTTGAGAAAGAAATCCCTGAAGAATTAAAAGCTGATGCAGAAAAGTATCACAGTGAACTTATCGAAAAGATTGTTGAACAAGATGATGTTTTAATGGCTGATTACTTAGAAAGTAAAATTCCTTCTATTGATGTACTCAAAGCAACACTACGAAAAGCAGTTATTGAAAATAAAATATTTCCAGTATTTACAGGTACAGCTCTTAAGAACAAAGGAGTTCAACTAGTTCTTGATGCTGTTGTGGATTATCTTCCAAGTCCAATAGACATTCCTGCTATTTTAGGAATAAATCCTGATACTGAAAAAGAAGAAGCTCGTCCTGCTAGCGATCTGGAACCTTTCTCTGCTTTGGCTTTCAAGGTTGCGACTGATCCATTCGTAGGTCAATTGATTTTCTTCCGTGTGTATTCGGGTACATTAACAGCAGGAAGTTATGTTTACAATCCTCGTACTGGTAACAAAGAAAGAATTGGTAGAATTTTAAGAATGCATGCAAATGATCGCGAAGAAATGAAAAAAGTTTTTGCTGGCGAAATCGCGGCTGCTGTTGGACTCAAAGACACTATTACTTCAGATACATTATGTGAAGAAGAACACCCAATAGAACTTTATAGAATTATTTTTCCAGAGCCAGTTATTCAATTACGTGTTGAACCAAAGACTAAGGCTGACCAAGAGAAAATGGGTATGGCTCTTAACCGTTTGTCACAAGAAGATCCTACATTTAGAGTAACAACCGATGCTGAAACAAACGAAACTATCATTGCTGGAATGGGAGAGTTGCATTTAGAAATTATTGTTGATCGTATGAAGCGTGAATTTAGTGTTGAGACAAATGTTGGTAGACCTCAAGTTGCATATAGAGAGACTATTACAGGTGAATCTCAGGCAGAAGGTAAATACATTAAGCAATCCGGTGGACGTGGTAACTATGGTCACGTTAAAATTAAGATTAGACCAATGGACATGACTGTTAACGCAGAAGATCTTCCTAGAAACGTTAAAAGAGAAAAGGAGTTTGAATTTGTTAATAACATTAAAGGAGGAGCTATTCCACAAGAATATATTCCTGCTTGTGAGAAAGGATTTAAAGAAGGTTTGGATAGAGGAATTCTTGCAGGATTTAAGATGGTAAATATTTCTGTCGACTTATATGATGGTAGTTTCCACGAAGTTGACTCTAACGAAATGGCTTTCAAGATTGCTGCTTCTATGGCAGTGCAAGATGCTTGTAAGACAGCTCGTCCTGTTATCTTAGAGCCAATGATGAAAGTTGAAGTTGTTACTCCAGAAAAGTTTATGGGTGATGTTACCGGTAGTCTTTCTTCAAAGCGTGGACTTATCGAAGGTATGGAAACTCGTGGACTTAACCAAGCAGTTAAAGCTGTTGTTCCACTTTCAGAAATGTTTGGTTACATGACGAACCTTCGTTCGATGACTGAGGGACGTGCATCTTTCACAATGGAATTCTTACGTTACGATATCGTTCCACAGAATGTTGCTACAACTATAATAGAATCTAGAAAATAAAATAAATTCTCTATCAAAAAAGTTCCCAATTATTGGGAACTTTTTTGATATCGCGTGGATAACTTTTTTATTTTTTAAAAATATCCTTGTTCTATAAGGATATTTTTATTATCTAAAAAAATGTTTTATCCCCATACTTTTTCACAATTCTTCATTGCTTGCATTTGTTTATTTTGAGATGATAAAAAAATCAGATGAAAAATATAAAAAATAAAATTTATATAAAGAAAATTTTTGGAATATCTCTTATCGGTTTATTTTTTCTTCAAGCAAGTTATATTTTTTTAATTGAACCAACTATTTTAAATGCAGCACCTGCAACTGACAGCGTTATAGTTTCTCTTACTGTTGATAGTGGTATAACCATCACAACTCCAGCAGATGTTGCAATGTCTCCAAATATTGGTATTAGTTCAGATTCATCAATAGGTTCTGTTGTTTGGAATGTGAAAACAAATAATTCAGCGGGTTACACTTTGGCCGTGAAAGCTTCATCTTCTCCAGCTCTTGTGAGTGGAGCAAATTCTTTCGCAGATTATACAGAAGGTGTTTCTGGAACACCAGAAACTTGGGTTGTCCCATCTGGATCAAAAGAATTTGGATATTCTGCTTATGGTACCGATACTCCTACTGCTACATGGGGGACAGGTTCAAGCTGTGGCACAGCAAGTACAATTGCTACCAACAATTTAAAATATG
>CAZUUH010000008.1:20785-26265 GCA_964623415.1 uncultured Candidatus Saccharibacteria bacterium
ACAGGTTCAAGCTGTGGCACAGCAAGTACAATTGCTACCAACAATTTAAAATATGTAGGTTTTAAGACAACTGATAAAGTTGTGACGACTCGTAACTCAGTTACAACAACTTCTGGCAATAATACAACTTTCTGTTTAGCTGCTGAACAAGATACGATATATGCTGCCTCTGGTGTTTATACGGCTACGATAACTGCTACAGCTACAACACTATAAATTTTTTATATATAAACATTATATATATTGCTAAATAAGCCAAATAATGAGATAATAATATATAGTAAAAATGAGAAAATTTCATTTTAAAAAAGTAATTTCTGTTTCACTTATTGCTCTTTTTTCCGTTCAGGCTCTGTATTTATTTATCTTTGAGCCAAGCGTTCTTATTGCAGCAACAGACGATGATGAGGTCATCGTTACTTTGAATGTTGATTCAGGGTTGATTTTAAGTGATGGTGCAAATGTTACTATGTCTCCAAATCTTGGTATATCAGCTGATAGTTCAATCGGGGCTTCTAGTTGGATTGCGAAAACCAATAGTTCGACAGGCTACACCTTAGCAGTGAAAGCTTCATCTTCTCCAGCATTAAAAAATGGGGTTATTAGTTCTTTTGCAGATTATACAGAAGGTACTCCGGGTACTCCAGAAACTTGGTCTGTTGAAAGTGGCACTTATCAGTTTGGATATTCAGCTTATGGTGATGACACAATAGATGCTACTTGGGGCACAGCTACTGGTTGTGGTTCTGGTGGTATACCCGATGCTAACGGTAAATATCTAGGTTTTACAACTTCAGATAAGACTATTGCGAATCGTTCTACAGTCACCCCCACATCTGGCATACAGACCAATATATGTTTCTCAGCTGAGCAGAATGACGTTTATGCCCCATCTGGGACATATACAGCAACGATCACAGCAACGATGACCGCTTCTTAATAATATGAAAATTAATTTTACTAAAAAAGCAATAATTTTAGGATTAACGATCACAATTCTTTCTATCGGAGGAGTTGTTCTTGCTTTTGAGAAAATGCAATTAAATATCCAGGCACAGAATGATTTCGTGGTTGAGCCAGGTAAAACAGAAATTTTCATAAACCCAGGAGAAACTATTACTAAAAGTATTTCTATTACAAACAGAATTGGTAAAAGTGTTAAGTTTAAATTAACAACAGAAGACATCATCGGTACAAATGATTCCATTTCCCCGGTTAAACTTTTGGGTGATGATATAGGTCCATATTCTGTTAAGAATTTTATTGAACCAGAGATTAGTGAATTTACTCTCGAACTAGGAGAAAAGATAACTATTCCTGTTAAAATTTCTGTTCCTACAGATGCTGAACCTCGTGGTCACTATGGAGCTTTGATAGTTTCAAATGAACCAGAAGTTTTAAGTGAAGAGGAGACAAGTGAGACTCAAGGTAAAGCAAGACTCATTTCAAGAATCGGGTCTCTTTTCTTTATTAGAATAAATGGTGTAGGACGTGAAGCTGGTAACTTAGAAGATTTTAAAATAATTGGACCAGAAAAAGTTTTTTATGAGAGTCGCCCAGGTGGTTTTGAAATTTCATTTAAAAATACTGGTAATGTTCACCTTGTTCCTCACGGTAAAATCACCATCAAAAATTTACTTGGTAAAAGCGTCGGAGAGATACCAGTAGATGCTTATTTCTCTTTACCAGATTCTATACGTTTCAGAGAAGTTTTCTGGACACCAGGAACTGGCTTAGGTAGATACACTGCGCACCTTTCTCTTTATCCTGGTTTTGGTAACGAGAATCAAGAATCTGAACTTGCTTTTTGGATAATTCCTTGGAAGATTTTAATCATCACATTCGTCGGTCTCGTTATATTTGTTTCGATCATTTATTACATTCTCACTCGATTTGAATTTAGAAGAAAGAATTAATATTTTGATATTGAAATGAAGTATATAAATTCTAAAAAGAAAAATAAATATTTTGTAATTTTAGCCTTATTTTTAAGCATCTTTTTAGGGTTTACTCACAATATTTTAGCTGAGCCAATGGGTAGTTCTACATACAAAATTCAATCAGACACTGTTAATTTTGGAGGGTTTGATTCTTCTTCTGAAATATATAAATTGGGTGATACTTTAGGTGAATTAGGTACAGGTGATTCAAATAGCGCAAGTTATTATATGCACGCTGGTTATTGGCAAATGGGAGAAAGCTATATTGCTATCTCTAGTCCTGCTGACCTTGTGATGTCTTCTATGGGTGGCCTTTCTGGAGGCTCTAGTGAGGGTACAATGTCTTGGAATGTTTTGACTGATAATACAGCTGGTTACTCGATGTCTATCTCTGCTACCACTAGCCCAGCACTTAAATCTTTAGAAGATTCAATCCCCGATTATACTCCAGCAGGAAGTAATCCAGATTTTAATTTTACTAATAGTGCAACGGAGTCATCTTTTGGTTTTTCTCCAGAGGGTAGTTATGCTTCACCTCGATTTAAAGACAATGGTTCTGTTTGTAATTCTGGTAGCTTAGAGACCACAGGAAAGTGTTGGGATGGACTATCGACAATACCAAAGATTATCGCAGGAAGTACTTCATCGACTCATCCATCTGGTAGTGATGTAACTGTTCGATTCAGAGCAGAGTCTGGTATCGAGCATATACAAACATCAGGAGATTATAATGTTACAATTGTTGTAACAGCTACTACGTTATGATTAAAAATTTTTGGAAAATTTTATTATTAACTACTTTTTTATTTATAAGTAGTCACTCACTTTCTTTTGCTGGAACAATAAACGGTATAGATGTTAATTTGCAAGTTGGTGGATGTAACTACAATGGTATCTGTGAACCAGGTGAAGAAGATATGTATTCTTGCCCAGCAGACTGCTTACCTACACCTGAAGAAGAAGAAGATGATGATCGTAAAGAGGGAAGTTTTGTTTTAGATTATTTTAAGGATTTAACAATTGAAGTTGGTTATGATAAGGCTATCATAAGATGGAAAAGTAATGTTCCAACTATCTCTAGTTTGAAGTGGGGCACGAACCCAGATTATAAAGATGGAGTTATAAAAAACGTTAATTATTTGATGAATCATAGGGTTGAAATAACAGGCCTTTCAGATGGTACGATTTACTATTTTAGCATTGAATCACAAAACTATTTTGGGATTTTAAAGTCTATAGATAATCAGATTTTTCAGACACTTTTTTTACCAGATACAACTCCGCCAGATAACCCTACAAATATCAAAATTTCATCAGGTCCACAGGGTATAACTATCACATGGAAGAATCCAGAAAATCCAGATTTTGATTATATCAGAATTATGAGATTTGAAGATCGTTATTATGCTTCTCCTTTTTTAGGTAAGCTTGTTTATGAAGGGAGAGGAAATTATTTTACTGACACTGATGTGAAAGAAGGTGTTAAATATTTCTATGTTCTTTTTGCTCGTGATACTTCTGGTAATTATTCTTCTGGGTCTCTTGCTAGCATCATTCATAATCCTAAGGGTCTTGATAATATCGGAGAGGGTTTACCATTAAGAGAAGGAGAAGTGGAATTCCCAGAGGGTGTTTCTTTTCTTGTAATTCAAAATGATACAATTCATAACTTTTATCCTGGAGATGAATTTAATTTAAATGGCGATGATGATATTGCAATAAAAACAAATTATTTTTCTAAAATAAAAAACGATGATTTGTGGATTGAAATTCGTAATTCAAAAGGAATAATTCTTGGGCAATATTTTTTCGAAAGAAAAAGAGATGAAAATAATTTTATAAAAGTAGAGATACCATATTTTGAAAAAGGGGACTACTATCATATTTTTGTTTATAGGTATAGAGATGGAGTTTCTCATTTGCTAAATCATGGTTGGTTTGATATTAAAAAAGCTAGTGAAGTGGGCAGTAGTATAATTTCTTATAAATACATTTTTATGATTATATTATCTTTACTTCTTTTAATTTTGCTTTTCATTTTAATACTTCGAAAAATAATTAAAAAAATACGGAATAAAATAAAATAGCTTCATGTCTTGGTTTCTTATAATTTCTTACTAGAAATTTGCGCGGTGCTTGGTTTGTCAGTTTATGCCGGTTCTTCACTGAGAACTATTTATTTTCTTATAATAAAAATATCTTTATTTTTCAATATATTCTGTGGACTAATATGTGAATTACTAAAACTGTGGATAACTATGTGCATTTTCTTTGAATAACTCAATCATTTTGTTATAATATAAGGAGTTTTTAAGAGGTCTCGCTCTTCCGATTCCAAAATTTTCAAATTATCGTTTATCCGAGATTCCTTGAAAAATAAAGTTATATTTTTAACGAATGGAATCACTAAAAAAAATCATATCTTTGAGCCAAGCTTCACAAATTTCTGGGTATACTCAGGACTATTTAGGCTATCTAATTCGTCGAGGTGAGATCAAGGGGGTTAAAAAAGGGAGGGTTTGGTTCACTACCGAGGAAGAGGTAAAAGATTACATTTTTAAGAAAAATATACGCGGGCAAAAATTTATAGTAAAAGGATTTTTCTCACCCACCAGAATTAAGAAGATTATCTTTTTTGCTGTTTTGATTTTTATTATTATTTCTTTTTTTAAAGAAAGACAAAACCATTCTAATTTTGTTCCAGTTGATGAAATCAAGTCTCCAATAATTTCTGATGGTGAAGCGATGAAGATTACTGAATAATAAGTGAGTTAAGTAAATCAAGTATTTATTAAAATGTTCAATTACAATAAGAAAACTAAAAATGCAAAAAATATACGAAAGATTTTTTCAGTATATTTTTTGATTTCAATTTTTTTATTTGTAAATATTTTTTGTAATTTTTCTGTAGCTCATGCTGCAATTAATAAACAAATAAACTATCAAGGTAAACTTACAACTTCAGAAAATGTTGCTGTCACAAATGGAACTTATAATATGGAGTTTAAGCTTTACACTTCTGGTGGATCAACTCTTTGGACGGAAACTCGCACGGGTGCAAATAGAGTACAAATTACAAATGGACTTTTTTCTGTGATGCTTGGGGAAGTTTCTTCACTTGCTTCTGTGGATTTCAACCAGCTTATATACCTTGGAGTAAATATTGGTGGCACAGGTACAACTCCATCTTGGGATGGAGAAATGACTCCTCGTAAAAAGCTCGGAGTAGTTCCAGCTGCTATTATTGCAGAGACTGCAAGTAAAGCAAATAGTTTGGTGGGTGGTAACTCCACTACACTTTTAGGATCAATGCCTTATCAATCAAACACTGATACTACAACCCTTCTTTCTCCGAATACAACAGCAACAAAAAAGTTTTTACGGATGACGGGTACTGGAACGAATGGTGCAGCACCAGCTTGGGATACACTTGTGAATGCTGATATCCCCACTGCTCTTAGTGGTAAAACTTACAATGGACTTTCTCTCACTGCGTCTACTGTGGGCTTTAATATTTCAGGGGGGACAACTTCAAAGACT
>CAZUUH010000009.1:0-22433 GCA_964623415.1 uncultured Candidatus Saccharibacteria bacterium
CCGTGCTCTTTAGAATTTGAAACCTTATGATCACAAAACCCACCCATCGCTCAAGAATACTTTCCATTAACTAAAGAACAAGCTTTAGAAGAGGGATATAGATGGAAAAATAAAGAAGAAAGAAACTACAGTATAGATATTAAGAATGAAGATATCCCTGATGATATTAATGATGTAAATGATGATATTTTAAATAAAGTAATAGAATGTAGCCATAAGGGAACATGTAATCATCAATGTATAGAAGCTTTTAAGATAATTCCAGAAGAACTACAATTCTACAAACGTATGAATCTACCATTACCGCGTTTATGCCCTAACTGTAGACATTACGAAAGACTATCACAACGTAATCCATTGAAACTCTGGCATCGTACATGTATGCATGAAGGATGTAATAATGAATTTGAAACCTCATATGCTCCTGATCGTCCTGAAATCATATACTGTGAAGATTGTTACAAACGTGAGGTGTATTAATAACACATATCAGTCATGGCTGATATGTGAAAAAGCAATATTAGAGAGTGTTATTAAAATATTCAGAAGTTGAACTTCCAAATATTATTTTACCTCTTTAAACCCCATAGGTTTGGGAGAGGTAAGGTTAAAGTTTTTACTACAATGTGTGTCGGAATAGTGATTTATAATATTTTTTATTGGTAATATCTATGTGCTTTAATTTAATGTCCTTTCTTTTATTTCTTTTTGAATTCTTTCTATGAATTCGTTTATTTTGATTCCTTCTAGTTTTTCTACTCTACCTTCTACTGTTATAGTATTTGAATTTTTTTCTTTATCTCCCACAACTATAATATAAGGAATTTTTTGCATTTTTGCATTTCTAATTCTTTTACCAAGTGATTCATTGGAATCATCTATTTCTACTCTTATATCAAGATTTTTCAATTCCTTATATACTCTTAGAGCATATTCTTTTTGGTGTTCAGATATTGGTAGAACTGTGACTTGCGTAGGAGAAAGCCATAAAGGGAATGCTCCAGCATAATTTTCAATAAGTAAACCAATAAATCTTTCGAAACTACCAAATAATGCTCGATGTAATACATAAGGTTTTTGATCCTCACCTTCATTATTAGTAAAAGTCATTTCAAATCTTTCTGGTAGATTAAAATCAAATTGTAATGTTGAGCATTGCCACATTCTTCCTAGAACATCTTTTATTTTAAAATCTAATTTTGGTCCATAAAAAGCTGCTTCGCCTTTTTCTTCTGTGAAATCCAATTTCTTTTCAGTAGCAATTTTTCTTAATATATTTTCTGTAAAATCCCATCCCTCATCTGTACCTGCATATTTATTTTTATTTTCTTTGTCTCTTAATGAAAGGAAAACTTTTACATCATCTATATTAAAACCAAAAGATTTATATATAAATAATATAAAATCAATAACTTTTTTTAATTCTTCTTCTATCTGATCTTCACGGCAAATTATATGAGCATCATCTTGTGTAAATCCTCTAACTCTTGTTAATCCAGATAATTCTCCTTTTTTTTCATAACGATAAACAGTACCACATTCTGCATATTTAATAGGGAAGTCTCTATATGATTTTGGAGAATTTTTATATATTTGAATATGGAAAGGACAATTCATTGGTTTAATTAAATATTGTTCTGAATTTTCTATTTTTTTATTTTCTTTTTCTTCTTCTAAACTTTGTCCAACATCAATAGGTGGGTACATACTAGAACTATAAAAACCCCAATGTCCAGAAGTTTCCCATAAAATCCTGTTTCCAATATGTGGGCTTCTAACTAAACTATAATCATTTTTAAGATGTTCTCTGTACCAGAAATCTTCAATAATTCTCCAAATTATTGAACCTTTAGGGTGCCAAAGAGGGAGTCCTAATCCTACTTTTTCATCAATATGGAATAGATCTAATTCCTTACCAAGTTTTCTGTGGTCTCTTTTTTTTGCTTCTTCTTGTTTTGAAATATAAGCATCTAATTCTTCTTTTGTATTAAAAGCAAGACCATATATACGAGTTAACATTTTATTTTTCTCATCTCCTCTCCAGTATGCTCCAGCGATACGGTCGATCTTAAATGAATCTGGTTTTATTTCTTTTGCATTTTCTACATGTCCACCACGGCAAAGATCAGAGAAATTACCAGATGTGTAAACTGTTATCTCTTCACACTTATCTCCAATTTCTTTAATAAGTTCTTCTTTGTATTCATTCCCTGCAAACATTTTTAAGGCTTCCTCTTTATCTAATACCTGCTTCTCGAAAGTTGTCCATGTTTTTAGGATTTCTTTCATTTTATTTTCTATCTTTTCTAAGTCGGCATCTGTTATCTTTGAAGATAAGTCCACATCATAATAAAAACCATTATCAATAGCTGGTCCAAGAGTAATTTTTGATCCTGGGTAGATTTCTAGTATTGCAGCTCCGAGAAGGTGAGCAAGTGAGTGACGTTTATGTAAAATGTTTTCCATAATTTTTGTGTTTATGTTAGTTTTATATTAATTAAAATTAAAATCGCCCCGACAAAAATGAATGAGTTCATTTTTGTCGGGGCGAGTCTATTCGCGGTTCCACCCAACTTTATTCTTAATTAGATAGTAGATTAGCTTTTAAGATCTCTTTTAAAGATTTATGCTTGGTGGGCATAACAATCTCTACTCTTTATATTATACCACCTATATAAAAACGAATCAAGATATATTGCATTTTAGTTAAAAATCAGTATACTATTTAGATATGGTAATACGAATGAGACATACAAGTTCCCATACAGGGAATAGAAGATCACATCACGCTTTAAAAGCTAAGATTTTTACTTCATGTGCAAACTGCGGTCAGAAAAAAGAAACTCACAAGGTTTGTAAGCATTGTGGTTTTTATCGTGGCCGAAAAGTTATTGATGTTGTAAAGAAAGTAGAAAAAAAGCAATTAAAGAAAAAGAATTAGTTTCCATTTTTTAATGATTAGGTTCTAGAGAGTATTTAATAATTCACTAGAAAATAATTACTAAAATTTAATCAATATGGCAAATAGGCACCTTTCACGTTCAATTGTTCTCCAGACACTCTTTGAGTGGGATTTCGGTATGGAAAAAGATTTTGAACCGAAAGAAATGCTTGAACGTAATATAAAGGAATTTGGTCCAGGCTTAAATGATTATTCATTTATGTCTGATCTTTTAAGTAATATTTTAAAAAAGAAATCAGTTATTGATGAAATTATAGAAAAAGCTGCTCCTGATTGGCCTATTGAGAAAATTTCTGTTACAGATCGTAACGTTTTACGAATAGGTCTATACGAACTAATTTTTGGTGACAAAGAAGAAGTACCTCCTAAGGTTGCTATAAATGAAGCTATTGAGTTAGCAAAAAGTTTTGGAGGTGAAAATTCAAGTAAATTTATAAATGGAGTTTTGGGTGGTGTATATAAAGAAATGGGTGAGCCTGGTAAAGATGATTGTGGGCAGAAAAAAAGAGATCATAAAAATTTTGAAACTGACCCTTCTAAATTTCCAATAGAAAAGAAAGCTGGTGCTGTTATTTACTCCAAGCACGAAGATAAAATATATTTTGCTTTTGTTCATGATGTTTTTGGTTATTGGACTTTATCTAAGGGTGGTATTGAAGATGGAGAAAAAGAAGAAGATGGAGCAGTTCGAGAGATAAAAGAAGAAATAGGTATTGATATAAAAATAAAAGAATTATTAGGTCGTAATGAATATATTGCTTGTCACCCAGAAAAAGGAAAAATAAGGAAACAAGTAGTTTTCTTTTTAGCTGAATCTGAATACTCAGACCTTGTTCTTAAGCAAGATAGTGGTGGTTTAGACGATGCTAAGTGGTTTAAACTAGAAGAAATTGTAAGTTTAAGGATTTATGATAATATGGTTCCACTTTTAACAAAGGCCGTAGAGATACTTACCAATAAAGAAAATTAATTTTTTATGATTGATTTTAAATTATTCGAAAAGAAAACAAATATATTTTTTAATGATAAAAAGCTTTTAGAACAAGCTTTTATACATCGTTCTTATATTAATGAGAATTCTGGATCTAGTCTTTCTCATAATGAACGCCTTGAATTTTTAGGAGATGCTGTTTTAGAATTAGTTGTTACAGACCATCTTTATAATAAATATCCCGATCATGATGAAGGAGATCTAACAGCTTTTCGTTCTTCACTTGTAAACTCGATAACGATAGGGGACGCAGCATTATCTTTGGGAATGAATGAATACCTCTTACTTTCAAGAGGGGAAGCAAAAGATCTAGGAAAAGCTAGGGGTTATATTCTTGCAAATACCTATGAAGCTTATGTTGGAGCTGTTTATTTAGATCAGGGTTACGAAGTAGCTAGAGATTTTATTGCTGAAACTTTATTTTCTAAATTAGATGATATCGTTGCAAAAAAATTATGGAGAGATTCAAAAAGTTTAGTTCAAGAAAAAGCTCAAGAATACTTAAGTGTAACTCCTTCTTATAAAGTTTTACACGAGAATGGTCCAGATCATGATAAACAATTTACTATTGGTATTTTCTTTGGAGAGATTTTAGTTTCAGAAGGTAAGGGAAAATCAAAACAAGAAGCAGAACAGGATGCAGCTCATAAAGCATTAGAAATTAAAGATTGGTTAGATTAAAATGACTCTTAAATCGATAGAATTAATTGGATTTAAATCATTTGGCAGAAAGAGTGTCGTTGATTTTACAACTCCGATAACTTCTATTGTTGGACCAAATGGTTCAGGGAAATCTAATATTGTAGAAGCGATAAGATTTGTACTAGGTGAACAGTCAATGAAGTCTTTACGTGGTAAAGGAGGAGCAGATCTTATATTTAAAGGTTCAAAAGCTCTTTCTTCTTCTTCTCGTGCTCAGGTTTCAATAGTTTTTGATAATACGAATAAAATATTTTCTTTTACTAATAGTGGGCTCGGTGTTTCTCTTGATTATGATGAAATTACTATCAGTAGAGAAGTTTTTGCTGATGGAACCAATAAATATGCAATAAATAAAACAGAAGTTAGATTAAAAGATATTATAGATTTACTTTCTTCTGTTAATATTGGTAATTCTGGACACCATATTATTTCACAAGGTGAAGCTGATAGAGTTCTTAATGCTTCTAATAAAGATAGACGCGGGATGATAGAAGATGCTTTGGGATTAAGAATTTATCAATTTAGAATAAAAGAATCAGAAAAAAAGTTAGAGAAAACGATTTTGAATGTTAAAGAAATTCAATCTTTAAGAAGAGAAATTGCTCCGCATTTATCTTTTCTAAAAAAACAAGTACAGGTTGTAGAAAGGGCGAGAGAAATGAAAGAAGAACTTAGAAATTTATATAAAGATTATCTAGCAAAAGAAGCAACTTATATAAAAAGCGAGTCTGGTAGAATAGAAAATTCATCTTCTCAATTAGACAAAAGTTCATCTTTAATTATTTCAAGAATTAAAGAGATAGAAGAACAGAATAATAAAAATATTATTGATAGTCTTTATTCTCTAAAAATAAAAGAAATTGAAACAAATCTTTCTTCTTTAAGAGGAGAAAAGAATGAATTACTTAGAAAGTTGGGTAGATTAGAGGGGATAATAGAGGGTATAGAGCGTCAGTTTTCAAATGTTAAAAAAACAGAAGATCTTATAATAAGACACGAAGAATTAAAATCTTTTATTAATGATATTTCTAGTAAAATCGATGAAGTAATTTGCTTAGAAGAGTTGCCTCTAATTATTGAATCTTTGAAGAAAATTAAAAACTTTTTAAATGAAGTTTTTAAGAGTAAAGAAAACCAAAATATTTCTATTGATGATAATTTGGAGTATAAAGATATGAAGTCTCAACGAGATATTATTTTAGAGGATCTAGAAAATATAAAATTCAAAGAATCTGAAATATTAAAAGAAATAGAATCTTTAAGATCTAAAGAACAAGAGGAGCAATTATCTTTAAGAGATAATGAAAGAGTTTTATATGAACTTTTGAGAGAAAAGAATGATTTAAATACTAAAATAAGTTCATTGAATTTTGAAAAAGAAAAATTATTAATGATAAAGAATGCTTTTAATACAGAAATTACAGAAGCCAGTGTTCTTATCGGTAATGAAATTATTTCTTATATTAAGAGTGAAGTGTCTGGTGGAGAAGATCGTGTTTTTCAAGAAGGGGTAAGGCGTAAAATAGAAAGAATTAAAATAAAGATTGAAGATGCGGGTAGTGGTAATGGAGATGACATATTAAAGGAATATGAAGAAACTACTGAGCGAGATAACTTTTTAGCTAAAGAAATTGATGATTTAAATAAAAGTATTAAAGATTGTTACACTCTTATTCAAGAGCTTAAAGATAAATTAGACACAGAATTCAAAAGTGGTGTAGAAAAAATAAATAAACAATTTCAAGAATTCTTCTCTTTAATGTTTGGTGGAGGTGGAGCCTTTCTTTCTATTACAATGGAGCACAAGAAGCCAAAGAAAGATGAGAACATAGACGAAGATCTTGATTCAATCTCTATTAATGAAGAAGACGATAGTGAGATAGGTTTTGAAAGGGGTATAGAAATAAATGTTAATCTTCCTCACAAAAAAGTTAAAGATTTACATATGTTGTCCGGAGGAGAAAGATCTCTTACCTCAATTGCTCTTCTCTTTGCGATATCTCAAGTCAACCCACCACCATTTTTAGTTTTAGATGAAACGGATGCAGCACTAGATGAAGCTAATTCAAAAAAGTATGGCAATATGCTAGAAAATTTATCTAAGTATTCACAACTGATCGTTGTAACTCATAATCGTGAGACTATGTCACGTGCTCAAGTTTTATATGGAGTAACAATGAATGCAGAAGGTACATCAAAACTTTTGTCTATTCATTTGGATGATGCTGCGGCTTACGCGAAGTAATTTTATTTTTCTAGATATTCTTTAAGCGTTATATCTAGGTTTTTAAGTTCAATTGCTTTTTCTTTTCCTATGTATCTATAATGCCAGGGTTCATACTTATAACCAGTAATATCTTGTTTGCCATATGGGTAACTTTGTACAAAACCATATAAATGTGAATTTTCTTTAAGCCATAAATCTTCTTTAGTATCATGAAACAAAGAAGAAGCTGAAATGTAGTTTATACTTGAACCTGTTATATCAATAGCTGTCCCAAGTTGATGTTCAGAATAACCAGGTTTTGCTGTTGATAAAGAGTTTCCATTTTTATCTAAGGTAGAATTTTTAAATAAACTTTCCTGGTATTTATAGTCTCTAAAAGCGGAGCTTATTTTTATTATAATTTTTTCTTTTTTTGCTTTTTCAGCCATTTCTTTAAATGCATAATTTGCTTCTTCCATAAGACACATTTTTTCTCTTGTTGCAAAAAGTATTTCAATTTCTTTCAAATTCTTTGGTGTGTATGTTGTGTCTGTAAGCCCAACTTCTTGATTAACATTTAAAAGGCTCATATCTTCATAATCTTTATATGGAGTAGGACATTTATAAGTATCTTCTTTTACAATTTTAGAATCATCTTTTTCTTTATTTGTAACGCTATCATCTTTATTTAATTCTGTTTCTTTGTTTTGAATTTCAAAAAGATTATTAATTTTTTGTGTTAGTTTTTTTGAATTATTATTTTTATATTCATAATATAAAAAAATAGATATAAATATTATAAAAATAATATAAATTATTATAAATAAAAATTCTTTATTTTTAGGTCTTTTTTTAGCCAACATCTCTAATTTTTATTATAACATATAAACAATTTAATAAAGATTATAATACTTGATTTACAGACCCTTATGTGTTAAGATTATTTTTATGTTAAAGATAAGATTACAAAGAACAGGTCGTAAAAATAATTCAGCTTTTAGAGTTGTTTTAACAGATTCTAAAAATTCTGCTAAAAGTGGCAGATTTAAAGAAATCTTGGGTTCATATAATTTAAAAAGTGGGGAGGTTATTTTTAAACCTGAAAGAGTTAAATATTGGATTAGTAATGGAGCGCAGGTATCTGATACAGTACATAATTTTTTGGTAAGCCAGAAATTAATTGAAGGTAAGAAAAAGAATGTCTTGTCTAAAAAGTCTCCAACTAAATCTAGAAAAGAACTTAAAAAATAATAAAAATAAAAGCAAGGGTTTAATGCCCTTGTTTTTATTTGCGAAAGAAATATATTTTATGTTATACTTATATAAGCAGTTTGTAGTCGTACGCTGCAAGAATTTAAAATTATACTTATATTAAAGATAAAATATGGCAGACGATAAGGCATTTTTAGAATATATTGTAAAGTCTTTGGTTGATTATCCGGACGATGTAAAGATTGATCGTACCGTTGATGAAATGGGAGTACTCATTACAATGACTGTTAATAGCGCTGATATGGGTAAAATTATTGGTCGTCAAGGTAACACAGCTAAAGCAATAAGAACATTGCTTAGAGTTATCGGAATGAAGAATAATGCTCGTGTTAATCTTAAGATTAATGAGCCAGAAGGTGGAAGAATTGAAAAGCCGGTTGAAGCACCTGCTTCAAATGAAGAAGCGAATAATTCAGTTAAATCAGTTGAAGACGCTTTAGAGGATTTAAAGGGAATTTAAATTTTAAAACAAAAAAGTCCAGTTTAGCTGGATTTTTTTGTTTTTATGTGTTTTAATTATTAGAATGAATTTTTATATAATTACATTATTTAGAGAAATGTTTAACTCCTATCTCAAGGAGTCTATTTTAGGTAGAGCAATAAAAGAAAAGAAAATAAAAATAGATTTTGTTAATCCTAGGAACTTTGTTTCTGGAAAATATAAGAAAGTTTGGCCTGATGGTAATGTAAGTGCTCAGGTAGATGAACGTCCATATGGTGGTGGCCCAGGGATGGTTATGATGGCAGAACCTATAATTAAAGCTGTAGAATTAGCTATTAAAAAAATAAATAAAAGAAAAAATAGTAAGATTCTTATTATAAATTTTGTTCCATCTGCAGATAAATTTACAACAACTCTAGCAAAAAAAATTTCGAAAAAATATACTGATATTATTTTAATTTGTGGGCGTTATGAAGGTATAGACGCTAGAGTTGATAAAATACTTAAAACTAAAAAATATTCAATAGGAGATTATGTTTTAACTGGTGGAGAGATACCAGCTATGGTTCTTATAGATTCTATCTCTCGTCAGATTAAAGGTGTACTTGGGAATTTTGATTCACGTGAAGAAGAACGTATATCTTCAAGCCAGATTTATACACGACCAGAAGTATTAATACACAATAAGAAGAAATACAAAGTTCCAAAAGTTTTACTTTCAGGGAACCACAAAGAAATAGAAAACTGGAAAAAATTGACAAAAATAGCGAAATAGTATAGGATAATACCTAGATTGAAAAGATTGAGTAATGGCAAATCAATCACTATTTTATAAGGTTTTTAGGCTTAAATTTGTGCTAAAAATAAACATTGCCAAAATTTATAAATAAGCCCCAACAATAAGGCTTGGTCACCTTGTTGTCTTTTTGTGTTTGTATTTTTTATGAAAAAAACATCAGCAATAGAGAAAAAATATTTCTCAAGGTATAAGAAACCACTTGTTCCGTTTCCTAATTTAATAGAGAATCAGTTATTATCCTTCAGTTGGTTAATAGAAACTGGTTTGAAAGAAGTTTTCAAAGAATTTTCTCCAATAAATGATTATTCAGACAAAAAATTTCAATTAGAATTTACTTCTTTTACTGTTTCTGATCCAAAATTTGATGAAGAGCATACTAAAATAAATAAATTGACCTATGAAGGTTCCATAAAAGCAAGAGTTAAACTTTTGAATAAAACTATCGGAACTTCAAAAGAACAAGAAATTTTCATGGCAGATATCCCGCTTATGACCAAACACGGGACATTTATTATAAATGGAGTTGAACGTGTTATCGTTCCTCAACTAACAAGAAGTTTCGGTGTATTTTTTACAGAACAAGAGTTAAAGACTAAAAAATATTTTGGGGCAAAAATTATTCCAGCTCGTGGAGTTTGGATTGAAATAGAATCTGATACCGATGGAGCTATCTATGTAAGAGTAGATAAAAAACGTAAATTTCCAGTAACTTCATTGTTAAGGGTTTTGGGCTTAAGTGATGATGAAGAAATATTAAAATCTTTTAAAGGTAATGAGGAGGCTGAGAAAGCTATTAAAATTTCTCTAGAGAAAGACCCATCTAAAAACAAAGAAGGTTCACATATTGAGATATATAAACGTTTAAGAGACGGTGATCTTGCTACTTCAGAAAATGCAAGAGAATTTATAGAGATGTTATTCTCATCTGAAAGATATGACCTTTCTCCTGTGGGTAGATTCCGTTTTAACAAGAGATTTGAAAAGAATATGGATAGTAAAGAAATGGATAGAAGAACCATATCTGCTTCAGACGTTGTGACTATTATTAATCATATAATAGAGCTTAATTCTAGTCCTTTATCAAAAGCTGATGATATTGATCATTTGGGACAACGTAGAGTTCGTTACGTAGGAGAAATGATACAACAAAAATTCAGAATGGGTATGTCTCAGATAAAAAGAAATATTCAAGATAGAATGTCTACTATCGATGTTTCTACAACCTTACCAATACAAATAATTAATCAGAGACCACTCCAAGCTAGAATAAAAGAATTCTTTACTGCAAACCAACTATCTCAGTTTATGAACCAAGAAAATGTTATGGCTGAGCTTGAACATTTACGCAGGCTTTCTGCTTTAGGACCTGGAGGTTTGACACGTGAAAGAGCTGGGCTTGAAGTTCGTGACGTTCATACTTCTCACTATGGACGTGTTTGCCCTATTCACACACCAGAAGGTCCAAACATCGGTTTAATTTTAAACTTGTCTGTATATGCTAGAGTAAATGATTTCGGAATTATTGAAACACCATATGTAAAAGTTAAGAATGGAAAGATAACAGGAGAGGTTGTTTATTTAAATGCTTTAGAAGAAGAAGGATTTAATATTGCGCATGGGGGAGTTAAATATGATGAAGATGGAAATATAAAAGAAAGTATGGTTGAGGCTAGAATAAAGACAAAACCAGGAATAATTTCAAAAAATGAAATTGATTTTATTGATGTTGCTACAAATCAAGCTTTCTCTCTTGCTACATCTATGATTCCTTTCTTGGAACACGACGATGCACACAGAGCACTCATGGGAAGTAACATGCAGAAACAAGCTTTACCTTGTGTCGTTCCTGAAATTCCATTAGTTGCAACAGGAATTGAAGAATTAGCTTCTCGTCCTTCTGGACGTTTGGTTATTTCTGAAGTTAATGGAGTTGTTTCTTATGTGGATGCAAAAAAGATAACAGTTAAAGATGATAAAGATAAAGATCATATTTATAATTTAGTGAATTTTTCTAGAACAAATAACTTTTCAATGTTCCATCAGAGACCTAGTGTTTCAGTTGGTGATAAAGTTAAAAAAGGAGATATTCTTGGAGATACAAGCACCACAGATCATGGCCAGATTTCTTTAGGGCAGAACGTACTTGTTGGATTTATGTCTTGGGGTGGAGCAAACTACGAAGACGCTATTATTATTTCTGAAAAATTAGTTAAGCAAAGTAAATTTACAAGTATTTATGTAACAGAATTTATTTGTAATGTTCGTGATACAAAACTTGGTCCAGAGATAACAACTCGTGATATTCCAAATGTTGGAGAAAGCAAACTTAAAGACCTTGATGAAGATGGAATAATTGTTGTAGGAGCAGAGGTTAAAGAAAATGACATTTTAGTCGGTAAGATTACACCTAAAGGTGAAACAGAATTAACTCCAGAAGAGAGATTATTAAGATCAATTTTTACAGAAAAAGCTAGAGATGTTAAAGATACATCTCTAAGGCTTGAGCATGGTAAAAGAGGTAGAATTATTGGAGTTAAAATTTTCTCACGTGATCAGGGTCATAATCTCGAATCAGGTATTTTGAAAAGAATTGTTGTTGAGATTGCACAATTGCGTAATATTTCTGTTGGAGATAAACTATCCGGACGCCATGGTAATAAAGGAGTTATTTCAACCATATTACCAGAAGAAGAAATGCCATTTATGGCTGATGGAACACCAATAGATATTATACTTACTCCACTTGGTGTGCCTTCTCGTATGAACCTCGGGCAAATACTTGAAATGCATTTAGGTTATGCTGCAAACACTTTGGGTTATCAAGCTATTGTTCCACCATTTTCATCAGCAACTGTATCAGAAATTAAAGAAGAGTTAGTTAAAGCTGGTCTACCTGAAAATGGTAAGGTTACTTTATACGATGGACGCACAGGTGATGCTTTTGATCAAGATATAGCTATTGGTTATATGTATCTTCTTAAACTTCACCACATGGTGGAAGATAAGCTTCATATGCGTTCAATAGGACCATATTCCTTAATTACTCAACAGCCACTCGGAGGTAAGGCGCAGGGAGGAGGACAAAGATTTGGAGAAATGGAGGTCTGGGCTCTTGAAGGACATGGTGCTGCACACACTCTTCGTGAAATGTTAACAATTAAGTCTGATGATATTTCAGGTCGTTCTCAGGCGTTTGATTCAATAATTAAAGGTAATCCAATTAATGAACCAAATGTTCCAGCATCATTCAACGTTTTGTTAAATTATTTAAGGGGACTTGCTCTCAATGTTGAACTTAAAAAGTTGGACAATAATTAATATTTTAAATTTTTAAATTTATGAAAACAATTGATACAACAAATTTTGATTCAATAACATTAAAGCTTGCATCTCCAGAAGCAATAAGAGAATGGTCTTATGGAGAAGTTACTAAGCCTGAAACTATTAATTATAGAACAGGTAGATCTGAAAGAAATGGATTATTTGATGAAAGAATCTTTGGCCCAGAGAAAGATTATGAATGTTATTGTGGTAAATATAGACGCATAAGGTATAAAGATATTATTTGTGAAAAATGTGGAGTTGAAGTTACTCGTTCAATCGTTCGACGTGAACGTATGGGGCACATTGAACTCTCAACCCCTGTTGCGCACATATGGTTTTTAAGAGGGGTTCCTTCTAGAATGTCTACTTTACTTAATATACCTGTAAATGACTTAGAAAAAGTTATTTATTTTGCTGGGTATATTATTACAAATGTTTACAAGGAAGAAAAAGAATCAATAATAAAAAACCTTGAGAGTGAATTCAAATCTAAATTAAAGAGTGCTAGTGATGATGATTCAAAAGAAAAATTAAAAGAACTTTTATCTAGTACAAAGAAAGAAATTGCAGAAATTGTTCCAGGTAAAGTTTTAAATGAAATAGCATATCATCATTTTGGACTTAAATACGGTAGTTGTTTTGAGGCAAGTATAGGAGCTGAAGCAATCCATTCAATATTTAAAGATATGGATTTAAATAAATTAAAAAATGAGACAGAAGAGATGCTCGTTCGTGCTTCAAGTGTTGATAAAGATAAACTTGAGAAGAGGTTATCCTTATTAAAATCTATGATACATTCAGGTATTCGTCCTGAGTGGATGTTTTTAACAGCTATACCAGTTATTCCTCCAGCTCTTAGACCTATGGTTGCATTAGATGGTGGACGCCACGCAACTTCTGATTTAAATGATTTGTATCGTAGAGTTATAAATCGTAATAATCGTCTAAAGAAATTGAAAGAAATTGGTGCTCCTGATGTTATTCTTCGTAATGAAAAGCGTATTTTACAAGAAGCAGTTGATGCACTTATTGATAATTCAATAGCTAAACAGAATGATTCACAAGCAATATCTTCTTCACAGAAGAGAGCGCTTAAGTCTCTTTCTGATAATTTAAAATCAAAACAAGGTTTATTCCGTCAGAATTTACTTGGTAAAAGAGTTGATTATTCTGGTCGTTCTGTTATTGTTGTTGGTCCTAATTTGAAATTAAATCAATGTGGTTTACCAAAGCATATGGCTTTGGAATTATTCCGACCATTTGTTATTTCTAAATTACTAGAGACAGAATTAGCCTTTAATATTCGTGGAGCAAATCGTTTGATTGAAGAAGGGATACCAGAAGTTTGGGCAATCCTTGAAGAAGTTATTAAGGGTAAATATGTTCTTTTGAATCGTGCTCCAACTCTTCACCGTCTCGGTATACAAGCTTTTAATCCTATTCTTATTGAAGGAAATGCTATTCAGATACATCCACTTGTTTGTGCTGGATTTAATGCAGACTTTGATGGAGACCAAATGGCCGTTTATGTTCCACTTGGAGAAAAAGCTCAAGCTGAATCAAAGCTTTACATGGCTTCAAATAAAAATTTACTTAAACCTCAAGATGGTTCACCAATTGTAATGCCTAAAATGGATATTATTCTTGGTTGTTATTGGATGACAAAGAGAGTTGAAGGAGAGAAGGGTGAAGGTATGTCTTTCGTAAGTCCTAATCAAGCAATAACAGCATTTGATTTAGGAGTAATTACTTTTAGAGCAAAAATTAAAGTATTAGGTTCAAATAGTTTAAAATATTCTGAGTTTGAAGGTAAATCATTTGAGACAACTGTCGGTAGATTATTCTTTAATAGTATTTTCCCTGATGATTTTACTTATATGAATGATGAAATAACTATTAAAAGAATGTCTCTACTTGTAGACCAGCTTATTAGTAAATATGGTATAGATGCAACACCTGAATTTTTAGATAAAATTAAAGATTTTGGTTATAGATATGCAACATATTCTGGTGTAACTTGGGGTATTGATAATGTTGTAGTACCAGAAGGTAAAGCAGAAATAATAAAACATTTCCGTGAAGAAGAAAATAAAGTTCGAGAACAATTTGAAGAAGGTCTTCTTTCTGAAGATGAGAGATATCAGAAAGTTATTGAAATTTGGGAGCGTGCAAAAAAAGAAGTTGAAAAAATAATTCCAGAAACACTAGATCCAAAGAGTTCAACATATGATCTTATAACATCTGGTGCTCGTGGTAACATGGGTAGTTTGGTGCAGATGTGTGGAATGAAAGGTTCCATCGTTAACACTTCAGGTGCAACTCTTGATTTCCCAATTATTCCTTCATATATAGAAGGATTGTCTCCTTTGGAATATTTTATCACTACTCACGGTTCTCGTAAGGGTGCAGCTGATACAGCTTTGAATACAGCGAAAGCTGGTTATTTGACACGTCGTTTGGTTGATGTGGCTCAAGATGTTGTTGTTACAGAAGAAGATTGTGGTACAAAAAATGGTAAAAGAGTTTTTGCACAAGATGGTGTGTTCGCTAAACACGTAGTTGGTAGAGTTTTGCTGGAAGATATAAAAGATGAAACTGGTAAGATTCTATTTAAGAAAGGAAATCTTGTAACTAAAGAAGATTCTAAAATGTTAGAGAAAGCTGGTGTTAAAGAAGCTTATGTAAGAACACCTCTTACTTGTGACACAATACATGGTATTTGTCAGAAGTGTTATGGGTTAGATCTTGGCAGAAACTGTATGGTTGAAGTTGGGCAAGCTGTAGGTATTATTGCTGCTCAAGCTATTGGTGAACCTGGTACACAGTTAACACTTAGAACATTCCATGCTGGAGGTGTTGCTCAAGTTGACATTACAACTGGTTTGCCTCGTGTTGAAGAAATATTTGAAAGACGTTTACCTAAAAACCCAGCTGTTATATCTCAAACAGACGGAGAAGTTGTAGATATAATTATTGATGGCAAGGATAAAACGATTAAGGTTTTATCTGATTTGAAAGCAGATAATAAAGTTTCAGAAAAAAATGGTAACGAAATAGATTATATAGTTCCTGTTCGTCGTCAAGTAGCAGTTAAAGTAGGAGATAATGTTAAAAAAGGCCAACTTCTTACTGACGGTTCTGCTGATATAAATGAAATTGTAAAATATGGAGGAAAAGAAGTCGCTGAAGAATATATTGTTGATGAAATAAATAAAGTTTACGATCTTCAAAGTGCCTCAATTTCTAGAAAACATATTGAAATAATAATTAAACAAATGTTTTCTCGTAAAAGAGTTAAGGATGCTGGAGACACTACTTTCTCTAAAGGAGAGATTGTTGAAAATATAGAGTTGATAGAAGAAAACAGTCGTATAGAAAGTGAAAATGATGATAATAAAAAGGCAACAGCAGAAACAATTGTTCTTGGTATAACAGAAGTTTCATTGACCACTAAGAGTTGGTTGTCAGCAGCTTCTTTCCAAAATACAAATAGAGTCTTAATTAATAATGCAGTTCGTGGTGGAGTTGATAACCTAAGGGGATTAAAGGAGAATGTTATTATCGGTGGTTTGATTCCAGCTGGAACAGGTTTTGGAATTAAAAAAGTTGATGATTCTAATGAGGAAGATGGTGTATCTAACGAAGAAACAGAATAGAGTTTTTCTGTAAAATTTTAGTTGTTTGTTAAAATATAAATAATATGAGCTCATCTGTTGATAAAATTAAAGAGAGGCTTTCTATTGTTGATGTAATTTCTTCTTATTTAACAGTTCAAAAAGCTGGTAAAAATTTTAGAGCTAGGTGCCCATTTCATAATGAAAAGACGCCGTCTTTCTTTATTTCTAGAGAGAGAGGAATGTATTATTGTTTTGGATGTGGAGCTAAGGGTGATATTTTTTCTTTTGTTCAACACTTCGAGGGGACTGATTTTCTTGGTGCTTTAAAAATTCTTGCAGAGCGTGCTGGGGTAAGTTTATCTGATTTTAAAAAAGAGGATAAAGATAAAAAAGATGTCCTGTATAAAATATTAGAAGATGCAACTTCTTATTATCAGAAAAATTTATCTTCTAATAAAGAAGCATTAGAATATTTAGTTAAAAGAGGTTTAAGCAAAGATTCAATTAAAAATTTTAGAATAGGGTACGCTATAGATTCTTGGAGTGATATCTATAATTACCTATTAAAGAAGGGTTATAAAAATAAAGATATTGAAGCTGTTGGTTTAATTAAAAATAAAGATGGGCGTTATTATGATAGATTTCGCTCACGTATAATGTTCCCAATAAATGATTCTAGCGGAAGGGTGATTGCTTTTTCTGGTAGAATTTTTAATTCTAATAATGATAAACAAGAAGAAGCTAAGTATATTAATAGTCCAGAAACAGAGTTATTTAATAAATCAAATGTTTTGTTTGGTTTAGATAAAGCAAAGAATTCTATCAGAACAAAGGATTATACTATCATAGTTGAGGGTCAAATGGATTTAATTTTATCTCATCAGGCTGGTTTTACAAATACTGTTGCTGTTTCTGGTACAGCTTTTACAGATACGACCTTTGATGATAATAAGAATATAAATAATCTTGGTTTAGTAAAGAGATTATCTTCTAATATTATTTTTGCTTACGATGGAGATGATGCAGGGATACGAGCTGCTAACAGATCTGCAATCATTGCTTTATCTTTAGATATGCAAGTTAAAATAGCAATCTTCCCAAAGGGTAAAGATCCAGCAGATATTATCTCTGAAGATTACAAGAAATGGGGTGAAATTATAAAAAATAAGACAGATATTATAAGTTTTCATTTGGATAAGATTTGTGAATCAACTAAAGATAAAGAAAAAAGAAGAAGAGAAATAGAGGAAAAGATTTTCCCATTTCTTTATATGATGAATAGTTCTATTAAGATTTCAAATTATATAAAAGAAATATATGATAAAACAGGGATATCAGAATCAGCAATAGATAATGATTATAAAATTTTTGAAAAGAAAAAAAAGAAAGGAGAAAATATGGATGAAAATAAAAACAGAGAAGATAAATTATCTAGACGTGAGAATTTAGAAAGAAAATTATTCGGAATAATCTTATGGGGAGGTGAGAATGATGATGAAATTAATAAAATTAAAGAAGTTCTGTCGTCTTTTAAAAATGATATTGGAGAAGAAAAATATAATAATATTTTAAAATTATATGAAGCTGAAAAAGAACAGATTTCTTTTGAAGCAGAAGTTTGTTATGCTGGTAAAAAGAAACTTCTATTCGAAGAGGTAGAGGAACTAGTGCTTAATTTAGAGGAAGGGATATTAAACGATGAGGCTTATCTGTTGTTGCTTAAAATTAAGGAAAATGAGAATAATAAAAATAAAGAATTTATTAAAGATGATTTAATTAATTATCAAAAATTAGTCGAAAAAATAGAAAAAATTAAAAAAAATAGAGCAAAATAAATATGCCTAAAAACAATAAAAAATCTTCTAAAAAAATAATAAAAAAGCCTATAAAGAAAAGGATTATTAAGAAGATTGCTAAAATTAAATTTAAGAAAAAAGTTATTGTTAAGAAAAAAGTTATTGTTAAGAAAAATAAAAAAACAAAAACTATTAAGCACTCTAAGAAAACAAAACAAAATAAGGTTAAAAAAGAAGATAGTGTAAAAAAGAAATCTAATGCTGACAAAAAGATATTAGAGTTAGAAACTAAATCTAATTTGATTGTAGAAAAGGGTAAAAAAAGAGGTTTTATAACTTATGATGAGATTATAAAAATATTTCCAGATATCGAAAGTAATATATTATTTTTAGATGAATTATATGAAAAGTTATCAGTTGCTGGGGTGGATGTTTTAGAAGGAGGTAATCTTCTTGATGTTGATGGAGATAGTGATAAATTGGCTTTGAAGTATAGTAGAGATCAACAAAGTTATGATTCTATCCAAATATACTTGAAAGAAATAGGTCAGTATTCTCTTATACCAGCTAGCGAAGAAAGAAGTCTTGCTCATAGAATAGAAAAAGGAGACCAAGAGGCAAAAAATTTATTAGCGAGAGCTAATTTAAGACTTGTTGTTTCTATAGCGAAGAAATATGTTGGACGTAGTTCAGATTTAACATTACTTGATTTAATTCAAGAGGGTAATTTGGGTTTGTTTAAAGCAGTTGAAAAATTTGACTGGACTAAGGGATATAAATTTTCTACTTATGCAACTTGGTGGATTCGCCAATCAATAACTCGTGCACTCGCTGATCAATCTAGGACAATTCGTATACCTGTTCATATGGTAGAAACTATTTCTAAATATAAACAAGTTGTTAGAAGATTGTCTCAAGATTTAGGCAGAGAACCGTTAATAGAGGAGATTGCTACAGAAATGAATATAGACGTAGAAAAGATTCATGTCATAGAACAAATAAATCAAGATACCGTTTCTCTTGAGCAACCTATTGGTGATGATGATGAGAAGTCAACAAGAGGTGAATTTATCCCAGATGATAAGATTCTTCGTCCAGATCAAGATTCTTCAAGGAGAATATTGTCTGATCAAATAAAAGAAGTTCTTGATACTCTTAACCCAAAAGAAAGAAAAATTTTAGAACTTCGTTATGGCTTAAATGATGGGATTCAGCACACGCTAGAAGAAGTTGGGCAAGAGTTTGGTGTTACCCGTGAACGTATTCGTCAGATTGAAGCTAAGGTTCATGAGAAATTACGCAATAATGAAAAGATTGCAAGGTTAAGAAATTATTTTGATTAAATTAAAAATACCCTCAATTGAGGGTATTTTTAATATCTAATATTTTTTTATAGTTTTTCTAGCACTGTTTCTGTTTGTGTTTTTAACATTCCAAACAATAAATCTGTGTATTCCCAAAATGCTTCATTTCCCTTTATTTCTGTAACACACTCTGCTGCCATAACTTTCAAGAATGATGTTTGGTGTATTGGCCAATGTCTGAAAACCCAAGCAACATTACCATTGGATTCTTTTACAACTGTTTCTAGAGTTGAATGAATTGATTTACAAAAAGGACATTCGTAATCTGAATATTCGATGATTATAATTTCAGCATCTTTGTTGCCCATTATGTGATCAGTTTCAGTAACAGGAGGAACATCTCCTAAATATTCTTTTGTAATTTCTCCTCTTTTCACCTCGTCAATTATAGACATTATATTTTCAATAGAAGCATTACCATTTATCTGTGATTTAAATCCATTTTTACCAATTACAATACTATATGGGGTTCCCATTTCTTCAGAAGATAATCCTTTCATTGCAGATTCAACACTCGCACTTATTTCTGTTCCAAGTTTTTCTTGGTCCATATTTGAAATACATTGAGATAGTTTGTCTTTGTTTATACCTAATTGTTCACTAAATGTTTTATCTGTTAAATTAATACTTCCAGATATTATTATGCCAAACATTATTAAAAATCCAGCAGCAATAATAGCCATAGGTATTGTTATTTGTTGTTTTGTTTTTTCCATATTTGTTTAGTATATCATAATAAAATCTATTTAATAATAGTCTTGAAATATCATAGTATTAATGTTATAATATAAAGATAATATGGATACATTCTATACTATTATTTTTTATACTCTTGCTTTTATTTCTGTTTACGCACAGGTTTTTTTATTGTGGGTATTTTTTCAAGACAGGAGAAGAATAATATATTCTCCTGATCTTTTTGATTTAAAATATTACCCAACAGTAACCATAATGGTCCCTTGTTATAATGAAGCAAAGACTGTCGAGAAAACAGTTAAATCATTACTTTCGCTTGATTACCCCAAGGATAAATTATCAATTTTTTTAATTGATGATGGAAGTCGTGATAATACATGGAAAATTTTACAGCAATATGATGGGCATAATAATATTAGAATTTTTCATAAAGAAAATGGTGGTAAGCACACTGCTTTAAATCTTGGGTTGCAACATTTAAAATCTGAATTTATTGGGTGCTTGGACGCTGATTCTTTTGTGCATAATCAGAGCTTAAAAAGAATAATTAGAATTTTTGAAATTGAACCTCGTAATATGGCGGTATGTCCATCTATCTTAGTTTATGATCCTAAAAATGTTATTCAAACTGTCCAAAGAGTAGAGTATGAAATGGCAAATTATGTTAAAAAGATGCTTGGTTTTGCTGGGGGGATACATGTTACTCCTGGCCCTTTTTCAATTTTTAGAAAAAAAGTTTTTGATGACCTTGGTCCATATAGAAAGGCCCATAACACAGAAGATCAAGAAATTGGTTTAAGGATGCAAGAACATAGATATAAAATAGATGCTTGTCCTGATGCATATGTTTATACTAAAAGTCCTAACTCTATAATGAAATTATATCGCCAAAGATTAAGATGGATATATGGGTTTATAAAAAATTTAATAGACTATAGAAGACTTTTATTTAAGAAAAAGTATGGTACCGTCGCACTTTTTACTCTTCCAACTGGTATAATTTCTTTAATTGGTGTTGTCTTTCTTTGTGGAACTTTAATTTTTAATTCTATAAAACTTATATATACAAAGTTTGTTCAAATTTCAACTGTTGGTATAGCAAATTCTTATGATTTTAAATTTGATTGGTTTTATTTCGACACAAAAGTAATATTGTTTTTATCGGTAGTTTTATATATACTTGTTATTATAGCTATTATCCTTGGCCGAAAGATGGTTAGGGAAAAGAAGGTATTTTCGTTTTCTATCTTTTATTTTATTATTATTTATGGAGTAATCGCTCCATTTTGGGCTATAATGGCGATATTTAACGCTATAAGGTCCAGAGAGTCCAGTTGGACTTCAGAAGTTGAGCGACGTGCCCAGTAATTATTTATTTATGGAACAAGATCCTCAAAAAAACAATTGGAGAAATTATATAATCGCTTTCCTTATTACATGTGGTATTTTTATAATTAGTATATCTGCTTCAAGTTATTTTACTAATAAAAAAATTAATCAATTGAAAAATATTGAATCTAAGATTTCACTTGATATAATGTCATCAGAAGTTCAGTTTTCTTTATTGCAAGAGCAATCATGCAAAGACGTAATTTCAGGCACAATTTTATCTTCTGAATTAAATTCTTTGGCTGAAAAAATCGCATATAGTGAAAGTAATATTGGAGCTGATGATACAGATGTTGTTAGTCTCAAAAAATATTATTCTTTATTAGAGATAAAGGATTATCTTTTAATGAAAAAGATAAAAGATCGTTGCGATGAAGACTCAATATTTATTTTATATTTTTATAAAAATAATAATTGTGAAGATTGTACAAAGCAGGGTTATGTATTAACTTCTTTAAGAGAAAAATATCCAGAGCTTAGAGTATATTCTTTTGATTATGATTTAGATTTATCTGCCATAAAAGCAATGATTTCAATATATAAACTTAAGGATAATTTACCAGCAATTGTTATAAATGGGAAGGTTTATAGTGGTTTCCAATCTCTAGAAGATATTGAGAAAACTTTTCCAGAACTTAAGACTATTGAGAAAGAAAAAGATACAACTAAAACAACAACTAAGTCAGTTACAACAACAAAGAAAAGTACTGGAGTTGTAACTCAAGTTAAAGAATTATTAGTAGGTGGAAGTAGTATAGAAGGGGATGTGAAAATTGATACAACCACTACAACTACAGATAGTGCAACAATCAGTACTACTAATAAAAATTAGTTATGCTTTGACATAACCTATATTTTTAACTTGAGCCGCTT
>CAZUUH010000010.1:0-16636 GCA_964623415.1 uncultured Candidatus Saccharibacteria bacterium
GAGAGGTCTTCAAGGAACTCGGCAAACAAGCAGCCGTAACTTTGGAATAAGGCTTCCCAGTCTTCTGGATTTTGTTTCTAAAATATTTTAGAGATGAAATCTAGAAGACTGGGCGCAGCGAAAGTTTCTCTGGCAACTGTTTATCTAAAACACAGCTCCCTGCGAACTCGCAAGAGGATGTATAGGGGGTGATGCCTGACCAATGCCAGAAGGTTAAATATCGGTGTTCCTATGACTTCGGTTGTAGGGGTGGCTGGTATAAGCCCTGGTGAATGTCGGCCGTAACTATAACGGTCCTAAGGTAGCGAAGTACCTTGTCGGGTAAATTCCGACGCGCACGAATGGTGTAATGACTGGGGAACTGTCTCGAAGACTTGCTCGGTGAAAATACAATACCGGTGAAGATGCCGGTTACCTGCAGATAGACGAAAAGACCCTAGAAGCTTTACTGCAGCTTGATATTGAGTATATTTTTATAATGCGTAGAATAGATGGGAGAGGTCTGATGATCACGATTTCGGTTGTGATCTACTCGTCAGTGAAATACCATTCTTTATGATGATATATTCTAATCTCTAAGGCAAAAACTTAGAGAGACAGTATCTGGTGGGTAGTTTTACTGGGGCGGTACCCTCCTAAAGAGTAACGGAGGGGTTTATTAAGGTCAGCTAGGCGCGAATGGAAACCGTGCCGATAGTGTATGGGCACAAGCTGGCTTGACTGTAAGACGTACTTGTCGAGCAGATACGAAAGTAGAACCAAGTGAACCGACACATCGCTTTAGATGCGTGTGAAGATTAACGGATAAAAGCTACTCTAGGGATAACAGGCTAGTTCCGCCTAAGAGTTCATATCGACGGCGGAGTTCGGCACCTCGATGTCGGCTCACCTTATCCTGGTGGTGGAGAAGCTGCCAAGGGTTTAGCTGTTCGCTAATTAAAAAGGTACGCGAGCTGGGTTCAAACCGTTCTGAGACCAATTTTTAAAATTGGTAGAAGAACAGTTTGAACCGTTGAGGTAATAAAATTTTTATTCTGTTTAAAATTGAGACAAGACCATGATACATAGTAATGTATTCACGGCGGTATTGTACAAAATGTACAATAAGAAGTTGGGGTTATCGGTGAAATCCTTCGTATCAAAAGTATTAAGGGCAATACCGAGTCCCTCTCAACATTAGTTGAGTCGGGATGTAGAGACTAAAAACCAACCTTCTGTAAAGAAGAATATATAGTCCGATCCCTTCAGTAATGGAGGTTCTGTTATCATTATTAAAACGCGATGATAACGGAAGTAAAACATAGATGCGTGAGACAGGTTGGTCTCCTATCTACTGCAGGCGTTGATTCTTGAGAAGATTTGCTCCTAGTACGAGAGGACCGGAGTGAACTGACCTCTGGTGTGTGGGCTCTATTGCCAAATGGACCGCCCAGTAGCTATGTCGGGAATGGATAAGTTCTGAAAGCATCTAAGAACGAAGCCAGCTTCAAGATTAGGAATCGTTTGAGAAACCTAAGAGATGATTAGGTTGATAGGCGCTAGGTGTAAGTGGAGTAATCCATTGAGCCGAGGCGTACTAATTGTTCGATTTCTATTAGGAAATTTGGAAATCATAATTGCCTATGTAACAATAGGCCCACGAAAGTGGACATTCTTACAGCATTCAGTTTTCAGATATCATTATGTCTGTTATTACCAAGGGGGTAATATAAGAAATTGATAAATGAATAGTTGAATTTTTTGTGTTGGTGATTTGATATGGTGGTCACACCTGTTCTCATTCCGAACACAGAAGTTAAGCACCATTATGCCGATGATACTCTATAAACGGGGAAAGTAGGTTGTCGCCAGCACAAAGCATTCAACTAAAAAATCCGCTTCATATTGAAGCGGATTTTTGCTATACTATATTTATATATGTCATGGGCATCACGTAAACAATTTAAATATCTATCAGTTGTTTTATTATTTTTTGGATTTATAATTTTTCTGTTAATTTATCCTATAATTTTTAAAGAACCAACTTGTAATGATGGAAAAAAGAATGGAGAAGAAACCGGTGTAGACTGTGGAGGTACTTGTTCTGTATTATGCGAAGAAGAGACTTTTTCTCCTATTGTTCTTTGGAGTAGAGCTTTTCATATTGTTAATAATAATTATAACTTGGTAGCTTCTGTTGAGAATAGAAACAAATCTGCTGGTGTAAAAGAAGCTTTCTATGAATTTAGGGTTTATAATACGGATAATAAGCTTATTGGAAGAAAAGAGGGTAGAACTTTCATACCACCAAATCAGCAGTTTGCAGTATTTGAGTCACGTTTTTACGCAGGAGAAGAAACAATAAAAAGTGTAACTTTTGAATTCATTGGAGATATGTCTTGGGTAAAAAAATTCCCAATATTGCAAGTTCTTCCTATAAGCGTAAAAAATATTGATCTTGATGACAATATTTATACCCCTACTCTTTCAGCTATTATTGCAAATGATTCAGTGTATGATATTCCAGAATTTGATGTAGTTGCTATCTTGTATGATGAAATGGGTAATGCTATAAATGCTTCGAAAACCCATAAGTCTAAATTATTAAAGAATAGTAAAATGCCAGTTAGTTTTACTTGGCCAGAAGCTTTGCCTATATCACCAAAGAGAGAAGAAGTTTTAATATTAATTAATCCCTTTTTGTTTTCTTTAGAGTAATTTTATGGTTTTGTTTAATAACAATAAGGGTAAATTTTTATGTGGTATAGATTGGCCATTGGTTATTTTTATTATTCCAATACTTGGTGCTGGACTTGTAACAATGAATTCTTTTACAAAAGAGAGTTCTTTTTTTAATCATCAACTTGTTTGGATTTTAATATCTTTTTCTGTGTTTATTTTTCTTTCTTTTGTTGACTTTAGATTTCTTAAAAGGACAGAAGTTTTAATTACTTTATTTTTAATTTTCTCTTTTCTTTTGGTTTTACTTTTTGTTTTTGGTCACACTGCCAAAGGGGCTCAGAGCTGGTTTTCTTTTGGAGGTTTTTCATTTCAGCCTTCAGATATGATGAAACTAATTGTTATTTTAATGTTAGCAAAATATTTTTCTAGGAGGCATATTGAAATTGATAATTTTAAACACATATTTATTTCTGGTTTATACGCGCTTATTCCCTTTTTATTAGTTTTTCTACAACCAGATTTTGGTTCAGCGATAATTATTTTCTTTATTTGGTTTGGAATGACATTAGTTTCTGGAATATCTAAAAAGCATTTACTTATTGTTGCTGGATTTATGGTGTTAGCCTTTGTCTTTTTGTGGAATTTCATTTTTGTACCATATCAAAAAGCTAGAATAGTTAATTTTATACAGCCACTTTCAAATATACAGGGTTCTGGGTATAATGTTTATCAAGCAACTATTGCAATTGGTAGTGGTCAAATATTGGGTAAGGGTGTTGGTTTTGGTACTCAATCCAGATTAAGTTTTTTGCCAGAATATGAAACAGACTTTATCTTTGCAGCTTTTTCTGAAGAATGGGGTTTTGTTGGTGTGATAATTTTATTTACATTGATAGCTTTAATTATTTGGAGAGTATTAAGTATTTCTCTTTTAGGTATGACTAATTTTGAGATACTTTATGGAGTTGGTCTAACTATTTATTTTATAACACATTTTATAATTAATATTGGTATGAATCTTGGTATAATGCCAGTCACTGGTATAACTTTACCATTTATGAGTTACGGAGGTTCTCATTTACTTACAGAATTTATAGGGCTTGGTATACTTATGGGTATGAATCGCTATCGTAGAGTTGCACACCGTGATGATATGCATAATGAATTTTTAGGAATATAAAATGATTACAAATATAATTGATGGTAGAAAAATTAGAGATGATATTTTATCTAGAGTAAAATCTGGAATAGAAAATTTACCATTTTCGCCGCTTTTTTGTGATATTTTGGTTGGAGATAATAGGGTTTCTGAATCTTACGTTAAAATTAAATCTAAGATGGCTTTATCTGTAGGAATAAAATTTAGAACAGTTCCTTTTGGACTAGAAGCAAATACAAAAGATATTATTGAAGAAATAGAAAATTTAAATAATATTCCTTATATTTCTGGAATAATTGTTCAGTTACCATTACCTGGTAATATTGACGAAAGGGCAGTGCTCGACTCTATTTCACCCAAGTTAGATGTTGACTGTTTAGGAATTGTAAATACAAATAATTTTTATAATAATAATGAAAATAATTTTATTTATCCGACTGCTCTTGCCTGTTTGCATATATTAGATAGTTTAAATATTAATGTAGAAAATAAAAAAATATTAGTTCTTGGCCAAGGTAGGTTGGTGGGGTTGCCAGTTTCTCACATGCTTAGAAATAGAGGTTTAAATATAGATGTTGTTGATCATAAAACTAGTAATTCTGAATTTTTAATAAAAGAAGCAGACATTATAATTTCAGCGATTGGAATATCTAAATATCTTAAAGGTGATATGATTAAAAAAGGCGTTATTATTATAGATGCTGGAACATCTGAAGATAATGGTTCTATAGTTGGTGATGTGGATCTAGAAAGTGTTTCAGGTATTGCTTCATATGTTTCTCCTACGCCTGGTGGAGTTGGACCAGTAACCGTTGCAATGCTCCTTAGTAATGTCCTTAAAAGAGCAGAGTCGAAAATGGGTTCTATTAATAATTTTGATAATTAATTTTTAAAAATGTTTACCTTAGATCACAGTGTTCTTCTTTTTTTTCATAGTCTAGCTCAACAAAATAATCTTATTGATTTTATATTTTTATTTTTAGCTGAATATTTGCCTTATGTTTTAGTTATTGTTGCTTTTCTTTTAATTCTTATTCCTAACTTAAGTGGTATCAACAAAGTAAATCAATTAGTAAAAATAAAATACTCTCTTAGTAAAATAATATTATTATTTTTACCAGCAGTAACTGCTTGGGCTTTTTCTGATTTACTTAAATCTTTAATAAAGAGACCTAGGCCGTTTATTGAACTTTCAGAATTTGTAAAACCTATATTTACTCATGGTGGTATAGATTCATTTCCATCTGGGCATGCTACTTTTTTTCTTGCTCTTGCAATTGGAGTTTTTGCTATTAATAAAAAAATTGGATATTTTATGATAATAGGAGCTGTTTTAGTAGGTATCGCTCGTATTATTTCTGGTATTCATTTTCCATTAGATATTTTAGCGGGTTTTGTTATAGGAGCAGGATTTTCATATGTTTTTTGTTTAATTTTTAAAAATAAATATGCATAAAATTTTAACTTGATTTTTGCTCTTAAAAAGTTTAAAATTGAACTTAATATGGCAAAAACAAGAATTACGGTATTGTTAATAATTTTATTAGGTGTAGCCCTTGGTTTTTTTGTTTATAAATCAGAAGTAGATTCTCGTTTAAATGGGGAAGAGGTTAAGACAACTTTTTGGTCTAAATATCCTTTTAAATTAGGATTAGATCTTTCTGGTGGAACTCATTTAGTTTATAATGCTGATTTATCTCAAGTTGAATCATCAAAGATAAAAGATGGGATGGATTCTCTTCGTGATGTTATAGAAAGGAGAGTTAATATTTTTGGTGTTTCTGAACCAATAGTTCAAGTTCAAAATGGTGATTTTTCAAACGCAGGAGAAAGAAGATTGATAGTTGATTTACCTGGTGTTACAGATGTAAGTAAGGCAATAGAAATGATTGGACAAACTCCAGTTCTTGATTTTAGAGCAGAAAATCCTGACCCAAATACACCACAAGAAGCTACCATCGATGAAAATGGAGAGTTAAAATTAGACCTCTATTCTTCAATGTATATTAAGACTGAATTAACTGGACGTTATTTAGATAAAGCTATTTTAGAATTTGATCCTATGACAGGAGAGCCTATTGTTGGATTACAATTTGACGCAGAAGGTTCTATATTATTTGAAAAAATAACAAAAGAGAATATTGGTAAAACTGTAGCTATATTTTTAGATGGTGAACCAATTTCAATTCCTGTTGTAAATGAAGCTATTACTGGAGGTAGAGCACAGATATCTGGTAATTTTGGAGCAGAAGAAGCTAAAATATTAGTTGGAAGGTTAAATTCTGGAGCATTACCAGTTCCTATTAATCTTATATCTACTCAATCTATCGGCCCATCTCTTGGGGATCAAGCAACACACGCAGGACTTAAGGCTGCAATAATCGGTTTATTGGCTATTATAATTTTTCTTATCTTTTGGTATCGTTTACCTGGTATCATAGCAGCGCTCGCTTTATCTATGTATGCAGTTATAATGCTTTCCATATTTAAATTAGTACCTGTTACATTAACAGCAGCAGGAATTGCTGGTTTTATAATATCAATAGGAATGGCTGTTGATGCTAATGTTCTTATCTTTGAAAGAATTAAAGAAGAATTAAGAAAAGGAGATGGTGTCTCAGATTCAATGCATCATGGTTTCAAGAGAGCTTGGCTTTCTGTGCGAGATTCTAATATATCAAGTATAATTACTTCTCTTATTTTGTATTGGTTTGGAACTTCACTTATAAAAGGTTTTGCTCTGGTCTTCTTAATTGGTGTTGTTATTTCTCTTATTTCTGCTGTTTCAATTACTAGATTATTCTTGTATTCATTAAATATTAATAAAAAGAATAAATTCGTTTCTTTCTTGTTTGGGTCGGGATTTACTAACGCTAAAAAGATAACTGCTTCTGTAGCATAAAATAATATGTTTATAATAAAAAATAGAAAAGTTTTTATTTCGATTTCAATTATTCTTGTCATTGCATCGGTCGCTTGTATTTCGTTTTTTGGTTTAAACTTTGGAATCGATTTTAAGGGAGGTTCACTTATGGAAGTTGAGTATCAAACATCTCGTCCATCTCAGGATTTTATTCAGGGTATAGTCAAAGGTTTAAATATAGGTGATGTCCTTATTCAACCAATAGGTGATAATGGTTATAGTTTAAAGGCTCGTAATATAACTGAGGCAGAGAGAGGTTTAATTGTAAGTTCTATTGGTCCAGATGTTGTAGAGAAAAGTTTTACTTCAATTGGCCCTTCTGTTGGAGCTGAGCTTGTACGCAAATCGATTATTTCTTTCATTTTAGTTTCTTTGGGAATTATCTTCTGGATTGCTTTTTCATTTAGAAAAGTTTCTAAGCCTGTATCTTCTTGGAAGTATGGTTTTATCGCTATCATTTCATTAATTCATGATGTAGTTATAGCAAGTGGAGTTTTTGCTCTTATTGGGCATTTGACTGGAGCAGAAGTTGACACATTGTTTGTTGTTGCGATATTAACGATTCTCGGTCTTTCTGTATCTGATACTATTGTTGTGTTTGATCGTATTCGTGAAAATCTTCGTATTAGTCAATCTAAGACTTTTGAACAAAATATTGGGCAAAGTATCAGAGAAATATACCCTAGGTCAATAATTACTTCTGGCACAATTATTGTGGTGCTTATGTCTCTTGTTTTCTTTGGGCCTTCTAGTACAAAGATATTTTCAATCGTCTTAACTGTTGGTATGTTCTTTGGAACTTATTCAAGTATTTTATTGGCAAGCCCACTTCTTGTAACTGTTAATAATTTACAGATTAAAAGTAAAAAGAAAAGATAGTTTCATCAAAAAATCTATTAGTAAAATGATAGATTTTTTGATATAATAAATTACATATATTTTAGTCGTTTATATTAATTTTTTGAATTTCATTATGTCTATATTGTATATATTTTTAGGGATTATTTTAGCTTTTATTTTATATTTAATTATTAAATATAATGGTTTTATTACCTTACAAAACAGAGCAAAAGAAGCTTGGGCAGATATTGATGTCCAGCTTAAGCGTCGTTATGATTTAATACCAAATTTAGTTAACACAGTAAAGGGTTATGCTACGCATGAATCAACTGCTTTTGAAAAGGTTACTAATGCTAGAGCAAATTCACTATCTGCAGAAAAAACTGGAGATAAAGGAGAAATTGCAAAAGCTGAAAATGCTTTATCTGGTACATTAAAGTCTCTATTTGCTGTAGCAGAAGCTTACCCAGATCTTAAGGCAAATACAAACTTTTTAGAATTACAAAGAGAGCTTTCAGATACAGAAAATAAAATAATGGCTTCTCGTAGATTTTACAATGGTAATGTACGTGATTTTAATACAGGTATTCAAACTTTTCCAAGTAATTTAATTGCAAAAGTTTTTAAGTTTACAGATTTAGAATTTTTTGAACTTGAAGATAATAGTTTAGAGAAAAATCCTGTTGAAGTTAAGTTTTAATTATGGCAACAATCTATACGCACCAAGGAGAAAATGTTCGTAGAACATGGCTACTCATGGGGGTTTTCTTTTTAATTGTTATAGCTATTGGTTTTGTTTTTTCTAGAATTTATGATAACCCAGTCATTTTATATTTTTTTGTATTTTTCTCAATACTTATGAACATAATCAGTTATTGGCATTCAGATAAAATAGCATTATCTTTAGCTAAGGCTCGTCCTGCAACAAGAGAAAAATATTTTGATTTGTATACAATCGTTGAGAACTTATCTATAACCGCAGGGCTTCCAATGCCAAGAGTATTTATCATTGAAGACTTAGCCCCAAATGCTTTTGCAACAGGTCGTGATAAAAATCATTCTGTAATTGCTGTAACATCAGGGCTTCTTTCTATTATGAATAAAACTGAGCTTGAAGGAGTTATTGCTCATGAAATGAGTCATATTGGTAATAAAGATATGTTAGTTTCTACTGTGGCAGTTGTTTTGGCTGGTTTTGTAGCTATCGTTTCTGATATGTTTATACGTTCAACAATGTTTGGAGGGCATTCTAGTAATGATAATAATAAGGGAGGAGGTATACTTATTATTATTGGTGTAGTTCTTGCTATTCTTGCACCAATATTTTCGTCACTACTTCAATTTGCGATATCTAGAAGAAGAGAATATTTAGCTGATGCTTCGGCAGTATTATTGACTCGTTATCCAGAAGGTTTAGCTAGTGCTCTTTTAAAGTTAAAAGATTATGGTAGACCAATGAAAGCTAAATCAAATGCTATTGCACATTTATATATTTCAAATCCTCTTGGAAGTGGTGGTCTGACGAAAAAGACAACTCAATTATTTTCTACGCATCCACCTATAGAAGATAGAATTAGAATTTTAAGAAGTATGTAAAAAAGATTTGTTTCTATTGTAGCGGATGGTGAGGGATTCGAACCCTCGAAGGCTTTAACACCTTACACGCTTTCCAAGCGTGCGCACTAGGCCACTATGCGAACCATCCATTTCCAGTCATTTTCTATAATAATGAATTTGACTGGAAACGTATAAGTAAATACCTATACTCTTTGAAAGAACATCCGAGCATATGATACTAAAGTTTTAGCAAATCTCAAAGCCCATTTAAATTATGAAAAATAAAATTAAAAATAAATTAATTCATTCAACAAAAATATCTATTATTGGTAAGGTCGCCAATAAAGTTGGCTTCAATAAAAGGTTCCATCGTTTTTTAGATGACCATTGGGATAAAGATAAAGATTTTTTTATTTGCCCAGTTGATGCTAAATTGGTAGCTTCTGGTGCAATAAAAACAGGTGGTAAAATTATTTCTAAAAACAATAAAGAGATACCATTATCTGATGTTTTAGGAGATAATGCTAAAATTTTTAATAATGGTTTTTATTTAAACTTATATTTAAGCCCAAAGGATAGACATTATTGGAGGATTCCTTGTGATTGTGTTCTTGACTCAATTACTTTAAATAAAGGTAAAGCAATAATTCCAGTTTTTATTGGACTTGAAAAAATATTTAAAAAAAGAGATTATTTTAAAAAAGCTATAAAGAAAAATGCTAGTATCGGAATGGTTTTTAAAACAAATAAATTCTTTTTTGCGATGATACCAGTAGGATCCTTAAATGTTAATGGAATAAATATTGTAGATGGTGAAAATAGTTTTTATAATAAGGGTGATATTGGTGGGTATTTTAGTATAGGTTCTAGTATGTTACTTTGTTTTCCTTCTAATGATTTTGAATTTTTAGTTAAGGTTGGTGATAGGGTTAAAATTGGGCAGAGTATTGTTAAATTAAAATAATATATGAATCAAGGAATTATTTGGGAAAGAGAATATAAGAATCCAAAATTAGTTACAAAAAATGATGGTCCGCAATCAGATACTTTGCGATTCTTTAAATTTCTTAAAAAGGAAAGAAAATATAAAATTGAAGGTAAAAATATTTTAGATCTTGGTTGTGGAACTGGGCGTAATTCGAATTATTTAGGAGAATTAGGGAATCGTGTTGTAGGTATTGAGATATCAAAAACAGCTTTAAGTATTGCAAAAGAAAGAGCTATCTCTTTAGGTGTTAAGGTGGATTACAGATTAGGAGATATGGGTGAGTCGTATGAAATACAAGACAATTCTATGGATATTATTTTAGATATTACGTCTTCTAATTCTTTAAACGAAAAAGGTAGAGAAGTTTATTTGAGTGAGATGAATAGGGTTTTAAAGAAAGGTGGATATATTTTTGTTCGTGCATTATGTAAAGATGGTAATAAAAATGTAAAGAAACTACTTAGGCAAAGTCCAGGAAGGGAGTATGATACTTATGTTATAGAAGAGATAGGTCTTACCGAAAGAGTTTTTTCTCGTGAAGATTTTATAAAAATATATAGTAAATATTTTAAAATTTTAAAGTTAGAGAAGAAAACGAGCTATACTACATTTAATAATCGTATATATAAGCGTGATTACTTCTTAGCTTATATGTCTAAATAATATAGTTAAATACCCTAGATAAGGTATGATAATATATATACATGAAACTATCTAAAACAGATTTTCTTATATTTAAAGATTGTGAGAAAAATGCTTGGCTTAAAGTACACAAGCCAGATATTTATTATGCAAAACCATTATCTATATTTGATCAAGGTATCATAGAGACCGGAAATGAAGTAGACACTCTTGCTCGTGACTTATTCCCAGAAGGAGTGATTCCAGCTAATCGTGATGCATCAGAAGAAACGATGGAATTCGTAAAAGCTCAAATTCCGACAATTTATCAACCAGTGTTTGAGACAGATAGATATAAAGTTATTTGTGATATTTTGGTTTGGAATCCATTGTTTAAAGTATATGATTTATACGAAGTAAAAGCTTCAAATAGTGGAGAGAACAAGAAGTCAAAAGATGAACTCTATACTTACGATATAGCTTTCCAATATTTAGTTCTGAAAGAATTGAATGTTCCTATTGGAAGGTTGAATCTTATAAGACTTAATAGTGAATATGTCCGCGAAGTAGACCTAGATATAAAGCAACTTTTTTCTATAGAAGATTTTACAGAACGAGTTATGGACATTTCAGAATCTGTTTCAAGTGAGATGAGAAATGCTTACGAAATTCTTTCATCAGAAGTAGAGCCATTTGGAGCATGTAAATGTATAACTCGTGGAAGAAGTTCTCATTGTACAACCTTTGCATATTCAAACCCGGATGTTCCAGCATATAGTGTGCACGATATTTCAAGGATAGGGAGTTCTAAAAGTAAACTGGCCGAATTAGTAGATTCTGGTATTTTTAGAATAGAAGATGTGCCAGAGGATTTTCCTTTAAGTGATAAACAAAGGAATCAGGTTATGTCAACTCAATTAGATAAAATAATTATTAATAAAGAAGAAATTAATAATTTTCTTGATAAAATTTCTATCCCAATATCTTTTTTGGATTATGAGACTTTTGCTGCAGGAATTCCAAGATTTGTTGGTTATTCTCCATTTAATCAAATAACTTTTCAGTTCTCATTGCATGTAGTTCATGATAAAGAAAAAGAACCAGAACACTTTGAATTTATTTTTACTGAAAACAAGAATCCAGATGAAGCGTTTATATTAGCACTTGAAAAATATATTCCAAAGAGTGGACATGTAGTTGTATGGAATAAAAGTTTTGAAATGGGAAGAAATAAAGATTTGGCAGATAGGAACAGAGAACATAAAACATTTCTTGAAGATTTAAATAGTAGAGTTATTGACCTTATGGATATCTTTAGTAACCAGCATTTTGTTCATCCAAAGTTTAAGGGTAAAACATCAATCAAATATGTATTACCAGTATTGGCACCAGATTTATCTTATAAAGCTCTTGATATACAAGAAGGTGCTACAGCTTCAAATACTTGGGACTTAATTGTCAGTGGGAAGTATGGGGAAAAAGAAGCGAAAGAAAAAACAGAACAATTATTAAGATATTGCCAGCTTGATACTTATGCAATGTATAGAATTTGGAAATATTTAATAGATTTGAATAAATAAAAAGCCATAGATTTTCTCAACGAGAGTCTTTGGCGGGTATTTTTTTAAAACCAATACATTTATACTTAAAATACAAGTAAAATCGATTACTATTTTTGTCTTTGAAAAAAAACTTTAAAATGATATATTTATATGATATATGGAAGATAATAAAAAAGGTAAAGAACATCCACTTTCTGTAGTCATAAATGGAGCTATAAGAGTTTTTACTGAGCTTGGTTTTGAAGTAGTTATTGGTCCAGAATTAGAAGATGCTTATCACAACTTCGATGCATTAAATGTTCCTAAGGATCATCCTGCTCGTGATATGCAAGATACTTTCTATATTAAAGGAGAAACTGATAAGGTTTTAAGAACCCATACTTCTTCTGTACAAATTCGTTTTATGGAAGAATTTATTAAATCAGGGAAGAAACCTCCTTTTGCAATTATTGCTCCAGGTAAAGTATTTCGTAATGAGGCAACTGATGCAACTCATGAAATGCAGTTTTATCAGATAGAAGGATTGGTCATTGGAGAAAATATTAATATGGCAAATTTAAAGGGTGTACTTTCTTATTTTTACAAGAAGATGCTTGGCGAAGATACTCATTTACGTTTCAGACCAAGCTTCTTTCCTTTCACAGAGCCATCAATTGAATTTGATTTAAAGTATAAAGGGAAATGGATTGAAATGGGTGGTGCTGGGATGGTTCATCCAAGTGTTTTAGAAAAATGTGGTGTTGATCCAATTAAATATCAAGGATTTGCTTTTGGTCCAGGACTTGAAAGATTAATGGTTATTAAATATTTAATGTCAGATATTCGCCCAGCTTATCATGGGGATTTAAGATTTAACCAGATTTAATATATGAAAATTTCTTATAATTGGCTACAAAGTTATTTTAGAGATAAATTACCAGAACCAGAAGTGATTTCGGATGGGATTATTTTTCATGCTTTTGAAGTTGAAGAAATGGAGCAAATTGGAGAGGATACGATTTTTGATATTAAGGTTCTTCCAGATAGAGCGCATGACTGTCTTTCTCATTTTGGAATTGCGAAAGAAATATCAGCAATTTTTAATTTAGAAATTTTACCAAAAGACGTTGATTTTAAATTTGATAATTTAAAATCAACTAATTTACAAATAGAAATTTTAGACGATAATTGTACCAGATATATGGGGCGGATAATCAGAAATGTTACAGTAGGAGAAAGCCCCGATTGGTTAAAAGAAAGGTTAAATGCGATTGGGCAAAAATCAATAAATAATATTGTAGACATTGCGAATTTTATTATGTTTGATCTCGGTCAACCAATACATTGTTTTGATTTAGATAAATTAGAAAGTGAAAATATAATAATTAGAAAAGCGAAAAATGGTGAAAAAATAACCACTTTAGATAAGAAAGATGTTGGTTTAGACGAATCTATTTTAGTAATTGCTGATTCGAAGGATCCACTTGCTATTGCTGGTATAAAAGGTGGAACAAAAGCTGAGGTTGATAAAAATACAAAGAATATTGTTGTAGAGGTTGCAAACTTTAATGCTGTATCTGTTAGAAAGACAGCTAGGAGAATAAATATTTTAACCGATGCAGTTAAAAGATACGAAAATGAATTAAGTAGAGAATTATGTTCTATTGCAATGTATTTTGTTACCAAAATGATATTTGAAATATCAGGTGGAGAACTGGAAGACGTAGTTGATATTCAAAAAATCAATCAAGATAAATACAATATTAATATTGCTGTTGATTATATAAACAAGAGACTTGGGGCAGATTTTTCTAAGGATGAGATTAGAAGTGTTTGGGATAGATTAAGCTTTAAATATACAGAAAAAGATAATGAATTTGATATTGAAATTCCAAGTTTGAGGCTTGATTTAAGAGGACCTCATGATTTAGTTGAAGAGGTAATAAGGATTTTAGGATATGAAAGATTAGAGGAAAGTATTCCAAATCTACAAAAAGGTAAAATTATAGATGAAACATATTTTAAGGTTTTGTGTATTCGTAAGCACCTTTTGGACTTGGGGTATTCTGAAGTAATGACTTATGTTTTTAGAGATAAAGGAGATATTGAAATTTTAGCTTCAGCTTCTGATAAAAAGTTTTTAAGGAATAATTTATTAGATGGGTTATCAGAAAGTATAAAATTAAATATTCTAAATGCACCATTTCTTGGAATGAAAGAAATTAAAATTTTTGAAATAGGAACTGTTTTCTTGAAAGATAGAGAGGAAATACGTGTTGCTTTTGGAAACAAGAAAAAAGTAGAAGAGATGACATTAGATGAATACTTTTCTAAATTTGATGGTTCTAGGTTACCTTTGTCTCAAGACTCCATGGATTATATTTTAGGAACAAACCCACTCATTTCAAATAGTAATTTTAAACAATGGTCACCTTATCCATTTATCTATCGCGATATTGCTGTTTTCGTTCCGAATGAAATAAATCCAGAAGTTTTAGAAAGTATCTATAGAGAATTAGGTGGTAATCTACTTGTAAAAGAACCAATTCTTATAGATAAATTTAGCAAAGAAAATAAGATATCTTATGCTTATAGACTAGTATTTCAATCATATGAAAAGACTTTAACAGATCATGATATCATGGTGATTATGGATGCCATATATGCTAAAATTAAAGAATCTGGTTTTGAGATAAGATAATAAATATATGTCAAATAATTTTAAAAAAATAACTGAAAATAAAAAATTTAATTTCATTTTAAATATTGTTTTTCTTTTTGTAATTTTATTATTAATTATTTTTAATTTTGATAATCATGATTTGAGAGATAGTAAAAAAATAATAAGAGAGCAAGATGAAAATTATTCTTTGACTAACCCTATATTAGATTGTGAGAATGTTGATCAGACTGAAACAGCTATAATTTCTTCTATAAAAGTTAATAAAAAAGTTTTGGAAGTTAAAGAAGCTTATGATATTGAAGAGATTTCTCTTTATTATCGTGATCTAAATAATGGTCCATGGTTGGGAGTTAATGAAGAAGAGAAGTTTTCACCAGCTAGTCTACTTAAAATACCAGTTGCTATGGCTTTATTTAAATATGCAGAGGATAATTCAGAAATTTTAGACAAAAAAATTATTGTTTCAAGTCAAGATATAGTAAATAGCAATAATCAAAATATAAAATTTGAAGATGTTTTAAGGGAAGGCAAAGAATATTCTTTACTGCAAGTTTTAGAATCAATGATAAAAAAGTCTGATAACACTGCTGTTAGTATTATTTTAAATAATATACCAGAAGAATATATAGACGGTGTATTCCACTCTATTGGTGTTCCGTATCAAGATACACAAAATGAAGTTAGTTTAAGAGTGAAAGATTATGCTGCTTTTTTTCGTGTTTTATTTAACTCTTCTTATTTAGACAGAGAGATGTCTGAAAAGTTATTAGAAATTTTATCAGATACAGAGTATAAAAATGGTATAGTTGGAGGTATTATAGACAAAAATATAAAAATCTCACACAAATTTGGAGAAAGATCTATGGATAATATTTATCAACTACATGATTGTGGAATTGTTTATCATTCAGAAAATCCTTATCTTATTTGTGTTATGACAAGAGGAGACAGTTTCTATAAACAGCAACTTGCAATACAGGGTTTATCTAAATTCATATACGATGAAGTAAACAAAAGTTATTAAAATAATTAATTATTTTAATAAAATATATTAGCTTTTTAGCTATTTTTTTGTTATAATATATAGAGTATTATACTTTATTGGTGTATTTTAATTTATTAATTTAAGCTTGAATTAAATGGTAAAAAAAGAGGAAAAAAGGGTTAAAAAAGGTGAGTCTTATGGAGCAGAACAAATATCGGTTTTAGAAGGTCTTGAGCCTGTTCGTCGACGTCCTGGAATGTATATAGGTTCTACTGGTATTGAGGGTTTACACCATTTAATTTGGGAAATATTTGATAACTCACGTGATGAAGCGATGGGTGGGTTTTGTGATCATATTGAAGTTGTTATGTTGCCAGATAATTCTATCCGCGTTGCTGATAATGGTAGAGGTATTCCTGTAGATATCCATCCAAAAACAAAAGTATCTGCTCTTGAAACTGTTATGACAACACTTCATGCAGGAGGTAAGTTTGGTGGAGATGACAGTGGGTATAAAGTTTCTGGAGGGCTTCATGGTGTTGGTGCTTCTGTCGTAAACGCTCTTTCTATATACACACAAGCTATTGTACACAGAAATGGGGGTAAATATATCCAAGAATATTCTCAAGGTAAAAGAAAAGCTATGGTAAAAAAGGTTTCAAATTCTAAAGAGCACGG
>CAZUUH010000011.1:0-14087 GCA_964623415.1 uncultured Candidatus Saccharibacteria bacterium
TTAGGTTTAGGACTAAAGAATTTCTTACTAACTTTCATTATATATTTTGGATTCCCATAAGCTTTTACACTTAGTGAGAGTATGCTTTCTTTGTGATCCCTTGCGACAATTCTTTCAGCAACTTCTTTTTGTACCAAGATGGCCATTTTAGTGGGAGAGTTTTTTTCAGTAAGAAATTTTTTAAAAATTGCACCAGTAATATTGTAGGGGATGTTTGCAATAATTTTATACTGTGTTTTTTTATCTATAATTTTATAAATATCAAAAATAAGAATATCTTCATTTATTAAAATTAATTTTTTCTTTTTTATTTCATTAAAAAATTTTTCTTCTAGAATTTCTATTAATTCATTATCTTTTTCTACCGCGATAACCACTCTTGCTTTATCTAAAAGTTTTTTTGTTAAAGCTCCCTTGCCTGGACCTATTTCTAAAATAATATCATCTAAGGTAACATTCCCAGCTTCACAGATTTTATTTAATGCAGATTCTGATTTTAGGAAATTTTGTCCTAAGGATTTTTTAGCTTTATGTATCATAAAATTATTATATCAACCTCTTAAATATAAACAATCTTCTCTCCATTTATACTATGCGATTGTTCAAAAGTTGTTAGATTTTCTGGTATATCATAAATAAATTCGCTCGGTGTATTTACTTGTTTTGTACCAAATATTGTTCTAAGCATCGCATATGTTAAAAATAATTTTTGTTTTGCTCTTGTTATCGCTACATAAAAGAGCCTTCTTTCTTCTTCAGCATCTTCTTTTTTTGCGTGGTCTTTTATATGTGGGAAGAGATCTTGTTCAAGCCCTGTAACAAAAACATATTTAAATTCAAGGCCTTTTGACGCATGTACAGTCATTAATTTTACTCCATTGTTTTTATTTTCTCTTATTAATATATCTTGATCACTAGAGAGTGAGGCGTCTTCAATTAGTTTTTCTATACCAGTTGTTTCTTCTATATTATAATCATCATAACGTAAAGCTAGGGTTACTAATTCCATAAGGTTTTCTAGTTTTTCTGCGTCTTCTCCTGTACTGTGTAAGAGTTCTTCTTTTATTCCACTTTTTTCAATTGTATATTTTATTATTTCAGATGGTTTATGGTTTTTTATATAAGAAGAAATATCATCAATTATTTTATAGAAGTTATTTACTTTCTCTTGCGTTCCTTTTGGCAATTCATTTGATAAACCAGAAAATATTTTTAAAACTGTTACCTTCCCGATTCCTCTTGTTGGTACATTTATTATTCTTTTCATATCTATTAAACTTTCTCTGTTTAAAGCAAATCTTATATATGCCAGTAGATCTTTGATCTCTTTTCTTTCAAAGAATTTTGTTCCTAATACTTGGTATGAAATTCTTCTTGAAAGAAGAGCTTCTTCTAACACTCTTGATTGAAAATTCGCACGATAAAGAACTGCAATTTCTTCTTCTTTTGCCATATTATCTTCAAGTAGTTCGCTTATCTTTTGAGCGACAAAATTTGCTTCACTTTGTTCATCATAAGATTCACAAATGGTTATACTCTCCCCATCAATATTTTCGGTGAAAAGTTTTTTGGGAACTCTGTAATTATTTTTTTCAATAACACTATTTGCTGCTTCTATAATATTTTTTGTTGATCGATAATTTTGCTCAAGCATTACTATTTTTGCATTAGGATAATCTTTTTCGAAATGAAGCATATTTTTTATATTAGCCCCTCTCCAGCTATAAATATTTTGGTCTGTGTCTCCTACAACACAGATATTTTCTTCTTTCCCTACTAAAAGTTTTACCATCTCATACTGAACTTCATTTGTATCTTGGTATTCATCTATGTGTATGTATTTCCATTTATTTTGATATTTCTCTTTTAGATTTTTATTGTTCTTTAATAATGATACAGACTTTAAAAGAAGATCATCGAAATCTAATCCACCTTCTTTTTTTAATTCTTCTTCGTAGCCTCTCCAGACAATTTCTACGATTTTACTAATTGCACTTTGTTCCTTTTCTCTATATTCTCCTAGCGTTACAAAGTTGCCTTTTGAATTAGAAATAATAGATTTAATCTTTCTGGGCTCGTATTGTTTGGGTTCAATACTATTTTGTTTCATTATATTTTTTATAATAGAAATAGCATCATTTTCATCTATTATTGTAAAGTATTTTTTAAGGCCAAGAAGATGAGAGTTTTCTTTTATAATAAAAACTCCAAGAGAGTGAAAGGTGGATATAAATGGGATATTTGTATGTAGGTTATAATTATTTTCTCTACTTTCTTTATAAACAGGTTTTTGCATTTCAAAGACTCTATCGCGCATTTCTTTGGCTGCTTTATTTGTGAATGTTACAGCTAAAATGTTTTCTTCTGGTACACCCTCATGGATTAAATGGATTATTCTATGTGTTATTGTTTTTGTCTTACCAGCTCCAGCTCCTGCAACTATTAAAAGAGGCCCTTTTGTGTACAGGACCGCTTCTTTTTGCTTTTCATTTAGAGAATCAAGATATTGCATAACACATATTGTATCTTTTTATTGCAAATCTTCAAAGTTTACTAAGAGCTTGCAGATTTTAGATATCAACATACTGTGGATTACTTTAGTTGACTATCTTTGGCCAATGGGCTACGCTTATATATATGGAGGGTGTGTTAACCCTTCACTTTGTCCAGAAACTCATAAAAGCTTTATTTTCAAGCATTTCTGTCCGATTGTAACGATTTCTTATACTATTTTATTACAGCTTTCGCTTTGGCGGTCGTACTGTATTCCCTAAAAGGAGGTAGTTTAAGTAAATCACCAAATTAGGCTTATTGAACTAAAAACACAAGATTCTTCAGACGATTATCTTAAAGGTAATAGCCAGAAGATGAAAATATCTTTATTTATCAAGTCTTATACAAGAAAGGTTGTTTCTGTTGTATTTATTTTAACGATATTCTTTCTAACTAGCTTCCCGGTTTCGGTAAAAGCTAGTTTTTTTGATAGTATATCTAATTTAACCTCAGGTTTAACTGCCATGGTTTTGGGTAGTGAAGTCGTTGCTGACGAGAAAGATGTTTTGAGTAATAAAGAGGAAAATACTACAAACTCTCAGAACATGGACTTAAGTATAAGTTCAGAGTCTTGTGTTAACCCAGACTTAATTGCAGTCAATAGTAGCACAGACCTTTTTGCAGTTCAGAGTGATTCATTTATTTACAATGAAGGATCTTATGTTCCAGATGTTAAATTTGAGAAAAGTCCAATTTCAGATCAAATACGTATTTATACCGTTGAAGAAGGAGATACTTTATCTGAAATAGCAGAAACCTTTGATGTTTCTGTTAATACTATCCGTTGGGAGAACAAAATCTCAGGTAACACAATTTCTATTGGCAAAAAGTTAAATATTTTACCAGTAACAGGAGTAAAACACATTGTAGTTTCTGGAGATACTTTAAGCAAGATCGCTTCAAAATATGATGCTTTGAAAGAAGATATTTTAATATTCAATGGTTTAACAAATGATAGTCTTTTGAAAAAGGGTGATGTGATTTTTGTTCCAAACGGTATTATTAAGCAAGCTGTTGTGAAATCTTCAGGTTCATCTTCTTATAAAGGAAGCTCTTCGAGCACTATTACTTCGGGTTATTACATAAGGCCAACTACTGGCCCGATAACTTCTCCTTATGGTCCAAGAAAAGGTAGTTACCACTATGGTATAGACATCGGTAATGTACGAGGTACTCCTATTGTAGCTTCAGCATCTGGAACAGTTGTTCAATTTATATCTTATTGTAAAGAAGGAGTATCTTCTTGTGGAGGAAGGTATGGTAACTATATTACAATTCAGCATGAAAATGGTCAGCGTACTCGTTATGCTCACTTACAGAAAATAAATGTATCTGTTGGTCAGTATATAAAACAAGGAGAGAAGATAGGAACAATGGGCAATACCGGACGTTCAACAGGTCCACATTTACACTTTGAAATAATAAAGAGTAACGGTTCAACTATTCGTCCAGTATTTTAAAGATATAGTTAGATAAAAACAAAAACCCCAATTGGGGTTTTTGTTTTTATCTTTTTAATTTTCTTTTGGCCTATATTGTAATGCTTCTAAAATGTGTGAAGTTTTTATGTTTATACTTCCCTCTAAATCAGCAATAGTACGAGCGAGTTTTATTGTGCGGTGATATGCACGAGCTGAGAGTTGTAAACGTTCAGCACTAGTGTTTAAAATTTTCCTAGTTTCTTCATCTAGTGGTGCATAAATATTTAATTCTTTAACATTCATTTCACTATTAGTTTTAATCTTCCTTGCTGAATCTTTAAATCTTTTATTCTGTATCTCACGAGCCTTGAGAACTCTTTCTTTTATTGTTTTTGTTTCTTCTCCCTCTTTTTCTTCTTTAGATAATTTTTCATAATCAACATTTTCTACTGTTATCCAGATATCTATCCTATCCATTATTGGTCCAGAAAGTTTTCTTTTATATCTATCTAAATCACTTGGTCTACAAATGCAAGGTTTTTGTTTGTTACCTTTGTTACCACAAGGGCAAGGATTCATTGCTGCTACGAGTATAAAATTAGATGGAAAGATTGCTGAGCCTTTTGCTCTAGAGATAGAAACTATATTGTCTTCTAGTGGTTGTCGAAGTGACTCTAAAACTTTCTTTTCAAATTCAGGAAATTCATCCATAAATAAAACTCCCTTGTGTGCTAATGTTACTTCTCCAGGTTTGAGGTTTGTTCCTCCTCCTATTATAGAAACATAACTTGAAGTATGGTGTGGTGCTCGGAATGGAGGTTCTGTAATTAAATTATCATCTAGTAAACCAGAAATTGAATGTATTCCAGTTATCTCTAAAATATCATCTTTTGTTAAGTCGGGTAAAATACTCGAGAAGACTCTAGCAAGCATTGTTTTACCAGTTCCTGGTGGTCCAGACATTGCTACGTTGTGCCCACCAGAAGCAGCTATTTCTAACCCACGCTTTGCTCCTTCTTGGCCTTTTATGTCAGAAAAATCGATACTATTGATTTTTTCTTTGTAAGTTATTTGTGTTTTTTCTTGTGGAGAAAGGATTGATATGGGTATAGGCTCCATATCTTTTTGTTTCATGTTCACTTTTGGTATATTAAGATGATCTATAACTTCTTTTAAATTATTTACTCCATATACTGTTATGTCATCAATGAGTGCAGCTTCCACTGCATTATCTTTCGGTAAGAATATTTCTTTAAATCCAGCTTTCTTTGCGGCTTCTGTGAGAGGTAGAGCTCCTTTTATGGAACGTAATTCTCCATTTAAAGATAATTCACCAAGGAATAATTTATTTTCAGGATTAAAATTTATTTCTTCTGCTGAGAGTAAGTACCCTAAAGCAATTCCTAAATCAAAATATGGTCCTTCTTTTTTAAGATCAGCAGGAGAAAGAGAGATAACAATTTTTTGGTTTTGATTTTTTGGTGAAGGATAATTAGAATTTTTTAATGCGGAACTCATCCTATCTTTAGATTCGTCGACAGCCTTGTCTGGCAATCCTACAACAGTAAAAGCGTGTAAGGTTTTCTTTGTGATATCTACCTCTATTGTTACAATTTTCCCTTTTAATAAATGTGTTTGAGCTGAGTAAACTTTTCCAAATGACATAAAATAAAATTAAAACCCCAAAAGGGGTTTTAATTAAGTGATTATTTTTTATTCATACAATTTTTGCATGTTGTTGCGGATGGGTTAACGGAAAGTCTATCTTCCTCTATATTATTTTCACAAACTTCACATAATCCATAGGTTTTAGCATCTATCTTTTCTATAGCATTCTTAACTTCATTAAGTTTCTTTTCTAAAAGATTTAATTTATCAGAACGGCTAGCGTATTCTTCTGCTCTCTCTGCCATATCTGCTTCATCTTGAACTTCTTGGTAAATTTCTTCACCTTCTGGTCTTGCTTCCCAGTCACCCTTTTCATCAACAGATCCAAGATTAGCTAATTCTTCTTCTAGTAAAATTTTCTCATCTTCTAGTTTTTGTTTTAATTCTTTTTCCATATATTTATTTTATCATCAATTTATTAAAATTGGAATATTTTATTTTCTAAGTATAACACGATCGACTATTTCTTTTAATGTATCTAAATTATTTGCCACAATCAATTCATCTCTATTTATAAAAATATAACATAATAAAATTTCACCATTTTCTTTGTATAATACCCGAATATCACGATTGTTTATGATTAAATCATCTAAGTTCTTATCATACAATTGCACATCATTAATTTTTATTTCAAAGAGTTTTTCAAGATCTTCTAAGATGGTGTTCTCCCATGTAAGCATTGAAGAATACGCTTGATTGTAATCTTTAGTTTTAAATATTAGGAAACTAGATTTCTCTTGGTTATTTAAGTTTTTACCTAATAAGAATTTATCTTGAAGAGCTCTTACTAAAGATCCAGGAGCTTGTTTTATAAGTAAATTGAAAAATTTATAAGTATTAAGTTCTCTATAAACATCACCTTCTTTTTCTGTAAAAATAATTGCTTTTACTCCAGAAGTATTGTTTTCACCATTTTTTATTTTTGATAATAAATCTTCTTCGTATTCTATATTTGTAATATCTATTTTTTCGATAGATTCATAAGTAATAAAAGTTTTTATATTTTCTGTTTGTTCTGATAGTAATGTTTCTTTTTCTTCAGCTTTTTTTGTTGACCAAAAAATAGCAAAAATTGCTATGGATAGAATTATTAATCCACTAAGGATAAAAAATATCTTATTTTTTTTGGAAGCCCCATTGCCATAATAATAATCTTCTTCTTCTCTTTTTTTCTTTTCTTCTATTACGATTTTAGCAACAGAAACTTCATTGTTCCTAATGGCCTCAGCCATATCAGAGGTATAAGTCCTTATTGTTTTTAGATCTTCTTTATTCATAAATTTAGCCGTGAGTTTTTCCCCACGGCTAAATTATAACATATTAGAATTTTATTTTAATTCTTAGGTGTTAGCTTAGATTTAAAGAATTCTTTATCTGCTTCTTTGATAGAGAAATTCATTCTTCCTTTCTCGTCTATCTTTATTAGTTTAACTGGGACGATGTCTCCTTCTTTTAATAAATCAGTTACTTTGTTTACTTTGATAGGAGCAATTTCTGAGATATGTACCAATCCTTCTGTATCATGACCAATTTGTACAAATGCTCCAAATTCCATAATTTTTACAACTGTTCCATTTGCTCTATCTCCTACTTTGTATTCATGAGTCATTTCTTCTATTATTCTGATTGCTTCTGTTGCGCCATCTGTTTTACCTGTTACAAAAACTGTTCCATCTTCTTCGATTGTTATCTCTGTACCAGTCTTTTCACGGATTCCATTTATTGTCTTACCACTTGTTCCAATGACTAACCCAATTTGGTCCTTTTTAATTTTTATGGTCATTATTCTAGGTGCGTTTGGAGAAATTTCTTTTCTTGGTTCTGGTATTTCAGACTGTATTGCTTCTATTATTTGAGCACGTGCATTTTTTGCTCTTTCTAACGCCTCTTTTAATATTTTTATTTGTATTCCATCGACTTTAATATCAAGCTGAATTGCGGTGATACCATTTTGTGTTCCAGCAATTTTAAAATCCATATCACCATAATGATCTTCTGGGCCTTGTATGTCAGTTAGTAAAACATAATTATCTTTATTTTTTGTATCAGACATTAAGCCGACAGATATACCAGCTACAGGAGTTTTTATTGGAACTCCACCATCCATAAGTGCAATAGTTGAAGCACAAATAGAAGCTTGAGAGGTTGATCCATTTGAAGCTGTAGATTCTGAAACAACACGTATTGTATAAGGGAAAATATCTTTATTTGGAATAACTGGAGTAAGAGCTTTCTCTGCTAGGAATCCATGCCCCATTTCTCTTCTGTTTATACCACCTATACGCCCAGTCTCTCCTGCTGAATATGGTGGAAAGTTGTAGTGATGCATAAAACGTTTTTTTGATTCCGATTCCATCCCGTCTACCATAAGAGCATCTTCTGGTCCACCTAATGCAAGCACAGATAAGACGTGTGTTTCACCTCTATAGAATATTCCTGATCCATGTAAAACAGGAGAAAGACCTCCCGCTTTAACATATAATTTTCTTATCTCATCTATTTTTCTACCATCAGCTCTTTCTTTATTCTCAAGTGCTTTTCTGTGGAATTCATTATCTAGATACTCATGGAGATAATCTTCTGCAATACTCTTTTTTTCTTCATCGTTTTCGTTTGGATATTTTTCTTCTAATATCTTACCCCAAAGTTCTTCCATTTCAGACATAACCTTTTTACTTTCCTTACTAAACAATGAGGAGTCTAACGTTGGTTTTATTTTTTCATTAAAGAGTGCTGATATCTTTGGGTCGATTTCTTGTTTTGGGAAGGATAATTTCTCTTTACCTGTTTCTTTTACTATTTTATTTTGGAAGTCTTCCCATTTTGATATTTCAGATGAAGCAAGATCAAAACATTTACCAATTTCTTCTTCACTTAGTTCAAAAGCCATAGCTTCTATCATATTAATTGTTTTGTCTTTACCACAAACAAGTAAATCAAGATCATAAACAGGTTCATCTTCGTGAGGAATATAATTATTTATTTTTATATCGGTCTCACCTTTTGCTTTATTTATTGCTACTGCCCCGACGGGCCCTCTCCATGGTATGTTTGAAACCATAATTGCTATAGATGCAGCATTAATACCAAGAACCTTAGGATCTGCCTCTCCTACTGCAATGACAGTTACGATAACTTGAACAGCATTTTTAATGTGTTGTTCAAAGAGTGGTCTTATTGTTCTATCAATCATACGTGATGCAAGGATAGCTTGATCACTTGGCCTACCTTCTCTTTTATTATATTGACCACCGAGTATTTTACCCTTTGCATAAAACTTCTCTAGGTATTCAACTGTTAAGTTAAAAAAGCCAAGATTTTTACTTCCATCTTTTGAGATACAAGCTGTAGCCATTACAACTGTACCTTCACTTTTTAAAATAACAGAACCACTTGCTTGGTCTGCTAAATCAGAAAACATAGCAGTAACTTTCTTACCGCCGATCTCTACTTCATATTCTTTACTATTCATATTTATTTATCCGACGTCGTTGACGTTTAGGATTTTAGTTAATCACCAAACTCTAGTTTTGAAACTAAATTATAAGCTTCAACTCTAATTGTTTGGTGGTTAACCGGTTAACTTATAACTATTATATAATAGCAAAAAATGTTGTCATTGACAACATTTTTTGTGAGTGTTTTTATTTAGTATATTAAATATTTTCTTGAGTTTAAGGAGAGGTCTAGGAAATCATCAGCTTGGTCTTTTAGTTTCATTGAAGAACTTTTACCAAAAGAAACAACTTCAACTTGAACACCAGAAGTACTTTGTAAGTATTCTACTAGAGGTACGAAATCACCATCGCCAGCCACGAGTATAACAGCATCAAGTTTTGGTGCCATTTTCATTATGTCGACTGCAATACCTACATCCCAGTCACCCTTTTTTGCTCCACCATTGAAAATTTGTAATTCTTTTGTTTTTGTTTCGATACCAAGTTTTGTAAGTGCATCAAAAAAGTTTTTCTCATCACCACTTTCACTTGTAATAACATACGCCACTGCACGGACAAGTTTACGCCCAGCAACTGCATCTTTTAAAACTGCACCAAAATTAACCTTTCTTTTATATAAATTTTTTGCAGAATGGTAAAGGTTTGATGTATCTATAAATACCCCCACTCTCTGCTCTTTGTGTTTTATAATCATATTAAATTATTTTTTATTTTATAAAAATTCGACCTTTGTATATTATAACCTAAGAAACAAAAAACCCGACATAAGTCGGGAATTTTGTTAAGCTTTAATTTTTTCAATTTCAGTGTTATATCTCTCCTTATTTTCTTTTTCTAAATATTTTAGATGAGTTCTTCGGTCAGCAACCATTTTGATTAAACCTCGGCGGGAGCTGTTATCTTTTTTATGAATTTTAAGATGTCCAGCAAGCTCATCAATCTTTTTAGTAAGAAGAGCAATTTGCACCTCCGGACTGCCTGTGTCTTTGTCGTGAAGTTGACTTTTCTTTATGATATTTTGCTTTTTCTTTGTTGTTAACATAAGATTGATACTAACATATTTTATGAGAAAATGCAAGCCCTTATAGCTATATTCTTGTAATTATAAAAATATATGTGTGGGGCATAAATCTTCGAAGTTTGGGTCTAAATTATTTTACGACTCTAATATGGTATACTATATTATATGTCTTCTAGGCTAGAACAATTAAAACGTGAATTTTTAGAACATGTAGAGATTGAAAAAGGCAATAGTCTTAAAACTGTAAATAATTATGATTATTATCTTTCTAGGTTTTTAGAATTTGCTAAAATTACAGAACCTAAAGAAATTACGGATGATAAAATTCGTGATTTTAGATTGTTTTTAAATAGACAACCGGGTGCAAAAATTCGAGGTCAGCAGTCAGCAACTCTTAAGAAAAACACACAGAACTATCACTTGATTGCATTAAGATCCTTTTTAAAATATTTAATGAAAAGAGAAGTTCCCTCTTTAGCTCCTGATCGCATAGAACTTGCAAAGATAAAAGAGCGTTCGCTTGATCTCATTTCTGTAGATGAATTAAATAGACTCCTTGATGCTCCGAATAAAGTTTTAGATGATAAAAATCAATTAAAGATTTTACGAGATAAAGCAATTTTGGAATTATTTTTTTCCACAGGACTTCGTCTTTCTGAATTGTGCTCACTTAATAGAGATTTAGATTTGTCTAAAGATGAATTTTCTGTTCGTGGTAAGGGTGAGAAGGTTCGTGTGGTTTTTCTTTCTTCTTCTGCTAAAGATTCCATAAGAGAATATCTGAAGAATCGTAAAGATTTAAATGAACCACTTTTTATTCAATATTCTAGAAATATTAAAGATGGGAGTAGACTCACATCAAGATCAATAGAAAGGATTGTAAGATATTACGCTATTGTTGCAGGTATATCAAAAAAGGTTACTCCTCATGTTATAAGACACTCTTTTGCAACAGATTTACTTTCAAATGGTGCAGATATTCGTTCTGTTCAAATGATGCTTGGTCATGCAAACATTGCAACCACACAAATATATACACATATCACAGACAAACAGCTTCGTGACGTGCACAAAAGATTTCACAGTAAATAGATTTGGTTTATTAATATTGTAATCATTTTATGAAAATAATTTCTTGGAACACAAATGGTCTTAGGGCAACTGTAAAGCAGGGATATTTTATTCCCCTCTTTTCTTTTAATAATCCAGATATTGTTTGTTTCCAAGAAACAAAATGCGAACCAGATCAGCTAGATGAGAAGACGAGAAATTTAAAAGGATATTATTCTTATTTTTCTTATTCAAAACTTCGAAAGGGTTATAGTGGTGTTGGTATCTATTCAAAGACTGAGCCAGAAAAAGTAGAATACGGTTTGGGGATAAAAAGATTTGATGACGAGGGTAGGACCATCATCGCTTATTATAAAAATTTTATTTTAATAAATTGCTATTTCCCCAATGCAGGGATAGACCCAGAAAGATTGAAATATAAATTAGAATTTTATGATGCATTTTTAAAGTTTATAAATAAATTAAAAAAAGAAAAGAAAAATGTAATTTTCTGCGGAGATGTAAACACTGCTCATGAAGCGATAGACTTAGCTCGACCAAAAGCTAATGAAGAAAATACTGGGTTCCTTCCTATCGAGCGTGCTTGGCTAGATGAAGTTGTAAACAATGGCTGGGTAGATATCTTTCGCACACTTCACCCAGAAAAAAAGGAAGTTTATACTTACTGGGATATGAAAACTCGTGCACGAGATAGAAACGTCGGTTGGAGAATAGATTACTTTTTCACAAACCAATCTTTTTTTAAAAATATAAAAAGTTTCAAAACGCTCTCAGATTATTACGGGTCAGACCACTGCCCTATTATGATAGATTTTAAAAATTAAGAATATTGTTTTTTATACCCCATGTTTTTTATGTAACTTTCCAATTTCTTCCTTTTCTTTCTTTTCCTTTTTTTCTTTTCCCTTTTCTCCAAGTACTTTCAATTCTTTATCAGATAGTAATTCTAATTCTCTTACTCTAACTATTAGTTTTTCTTTTGTATTCTTTTGGGGATTTTCTAAGACTTCTTCAAGTAATGTATTTAATATCCATCCAATTCTTGGATTTGGTTTCATGTGGAACTCTCTTAGAAGTGTTTCACCATTTATTTTAAGTTGCCCAACAGATATTGGGTCGTGTAACACTTCTTCTATCATAGCGTGATATTTACGAAGGCGGTATGGAGCTTCAACTTTTTTCATGCCAACTCTGTCACATTCACGAACATTCATTAAATTCCAAATATTTTCTTTTCCAACTTTTTGGACAATACGACGAACAGCAGACAGGGTTATCATTTCTGTATCAGAAAAAAACATATGATTTCTGACAAAAGAAGTTACGAGCATGGAAGTTTTTTTAGGAAATTTTAATCTTTCCATAATCTTTTTTACAATCCTCTCCCCTACTACTTCATGTCCATAAAAAGTATATTCTTTTTTTACACCAGATCTTCTGGATTTAGGTTTACCTATATCATGGAATAGTGCAGCCAATCTTACTTCTGTAGAAAAATCTTTTTTAGCAGAGTGGTCAAGCGCTTCTAGGCAATGTTCAAATACATCATATATATGTGCTCCACCTTGAATGCAACCCACACCATCTTCTAGTTCTGGAATTATATATTTTAGAAGCCCAAGCTTTGAAAGCATGGCAATCCCTGTACTTGGATTTTTTGATTCTATTATTTTTATAAATTCATCACGAATTCTTTCTTCTGATATTTCTTTTATCAATTTAGAATTATCATTTATTGCTTTCATGGTTTCGTAATCAATAGCGAAATCTAATTGTGTACTAAATCTTATAGCGCGTAGCATTCGAAGAGCATCTTCTTTAAATCTTTCATTAGGGTCACCAACAGCTCTGATCACTTTGTCCTTTATGTCTTTGACGCCACCATAAAGGTCAATGACCTGTCCTTTATGCATGTCTTTTAAATTCTTATCGGACAATTTACTTGTTTTACCGGACACCTGAATGTTTAAGGCTAGAGCATTTATTGTAAAGTCTCTTCTTTTTAAATCATCTTCTATATTATTACTAAAATTAACTTCATCTGGATGTCTATAGTCAGTGTATTTAGATTCTGTTCTATATGGAGTTACTTCTATAATGTTATATTTTGTTTCATGTGTAACTAGAGGTTCAGTTTCTAATCTTTTATTGAGATCTGTTTCATGTGTAACTAAGGGTGTAACTTCTCTGTAATCTAAAGATTTTTTCTCTTTTGCTATACAAACACCAACAGTCCCAAATTTATTCTCATATATAGTTTTATCAAATAATTGAATAATTTGTTCAGGTTTTGCGTTTGTCGTGATATCCCAGTCTTTAGGATTCCTTTCTAACATTAGATCTCTTACACATCCACCAACTAAAAAAACCTCAAAACCTGCATTTTTGATAGTTTCTGTTACACGTGTAACACATTCTGGTATTTTTGAGCTATCTATTTTAATGGGCTCATTCATATTATTTTGTTATATTGTGCGGCGTAGGAGAATCGAACTCCTGTCTCATCCTTGGCAAGGACGTGTTCTACCACTAAACCAACACCGCATAATCTTTTATATAACCTAATTATTATAGTATTTTTTCAATTTATTTGCAATCAGAAAATAATATTTATTTATAAGGCTATTTTGTCTTTATTCAATAAATAGTATATAATTGAATAGTTAATATGCACCCATGGTGAAATGGATATCACAACAGTCTTCGGAACTGTCATTGGGGGTTCGAATCCCTCTGGGTGCACAGCAACCAAGTAGGCAAACTACTTTGCCTACGGGAGGGATTCGAAAGACTTTTCTGTGCCGTAGGCTAGAAAAGTACCCGCGACCGTAGGGCGAGAATCCCTCTGGGTGCACAGCAACCAAGTAGGCAAACTACTTTGCCTACGGGAGG
>CAZUUH010000012.1:0-13811 GCA_964623415.1 uncultured Candidatus Saccharibacteria bacterium
TGCGCAGTCGAAGGGACTTGAACCCTCAACCTCCCACGTGACAGGCGGGTGCTCTAACCAGTTGAGCTACGACTGCATTATTATTTTATTAAAGCTTCTCAATTTGTATACTACCTCCGCCTTGGCGGGTGCTCGCTATATTCTAATTGAGTTGAGCTACGACTGCATTATTATTTTATTAAAGCTTCTCAATTTGTATACTACCTCCGCCTTGGCGGGTGCTCGCTATATTCTAATTGAGTTGAGCTACGACTGCATTATTATTTTATTTAATTATTATATTAAAAATAAATACTCTATTAAGATACCACAAAGTAGAAAAATTTTCCACTTTTTGTGTCGGCGGGAAGAATCGCACTTCCGACCTCGGGCTTATGAGTCCCGCGCTCTAACTGACTGAGCTACGCCGACAATTGTTGCGGGACTTGGAATCGAACCAAGGTCTTAAGGTTATGAGCCTTACGAGATGCCATTTCTCTATCCCGCGATAAATTACTTAAAATTATTACTACTTTATAGTTATATCAATATAACCTGAATTTCTAAATTTTGCAAATGATTGAAAAGAGATTGGTTTTATAGTATTCTTAAAATTGTTTGCCGTCATAGCTTAGTGGCAAAGCACTCCCTTGGTAAGGGAGAGAGCGTGAGTCCGATTCTCACTGACGGCTCATTAGTATTTATTTAATACTTAGATATGATAAATAAAAATCTTTCATACATAGAAATTTCAAAAGATAATTTAATCCATAATATTAAGCAATTTAAAAATTTTATTGGTAATAATGTTAAAATTGCTGCTGTTATAAAGGCAAATGCTTATGGTCATGGAGATAAAGAAGTCGCAAAGGTTTTAACTCCTTATGTTAATTATTTTCAGGTTGATAGTATTGAAGAATGTGAGAGAATTAGGCATATTACAAAAAAACCAATTCTTATATTAGGTTATTTAAATGAAGACGGATTAGAGAGAGCGATTAAATCTAATGCAGAAGTTTCTGTTTTTGATTTTAATCATGCTTATTTAATTAATAAGGTTTCTAAAAAAAGAAATAAAATTTTAAAAGTTCATGTGGCTTTAGACGCATATCTTGGTAGAGAGGGTATAATGCAAGAAGAAGTAGATGAATTTATAAATAAAATAAAGGGATTAGATTTTATTGTGATCGAGGGTGTATATTCTCATTTTTCTAACATTGAAGATACAATGAATTTTACTCATGCAAATAAACAGATAGACACTTATCATAAATCCATATCTCTGTTCAAAGAAAATGGTTTTAATAATTTGAAAACTCACATATCAGCAACATCGGGTATTTTGGTATATGAAAAGAAAAATAATTTACATGATATTGTTCGTCTTGGTATCGGTCTTTATGGTATGTGGCCTAGTGAACATTTAGAATTTTTAAATAAAAAAAATATTAATCTTAAACCAATAATCAAATGGGTAACTCATGTAGCTCAAGTTAAAGTTATCCCAGCAAATTATCCTATTGGATATGGCTTAACTTATATTACCAAAAAGAAAACAAAGATAGCTGTTATCCCACAAGGGTATTATGATGGTCTATCAAGATCACTCTCTAATAATGGAGAATTCCTCATAAGAGGGAAGAAGGTTAAAATATTAGGTAGAGTTGCTATGAATATGACAGTTGTTGATGTATCAAATATTAAAGATGTTAAAGTTGGTGATGAGGTTGTAATCTTAGGTGAACAAAAATATAATGGTAAAGTGTTTAAAATAACCGCAGAAGAAATTGCAAACAACATGGGTACTATTAACTATGAAGTAACCACAAAAATTGCAGCACTTTTGCCAAGAGAAATAGTTTAAAAGTCGCCACCCTAGCTCAGTTGGTAGAGCATAGCTTTCGTAAAGCTAAGGTCCTCGGTTCAATCCCGAGGGGTGGCTCAAGAATATTAAGACATACTATTTCTGAATTGACAAATAGGTTATTTTTGATATAATAAAAAAAAATATAGTACCATGAAATATTTAAAAAAAGAACCATCTCAGGTTCTCTCTTTTTTTATAGAAAAAATAAATGATTTTGGTTATCAATTTCTAACTGAAGTCACTGTTGATACAAAAAGAAAGATGGTAATACTGAGATGCGAGGAGCTTGTATGCGAGTTGCCTTGCGAGTTTGGAGTAAATGGAATAACACCATATGAATTATCTTCTTTATTTGATGGAAAAACACCTTTGTGTAATACAAGGGTAAGGCATATTGATTTGCCAGTTTCTAACATTAATAAAGAAGATGAGGCTGTGATGTCTAAGACCATTAAAACTCCCGTAAATTTTGGCCCGTGTTTTATTTGCCTGTATATAACATTACCAGGCAGTGATGAAATTCGTGGCATTGGGCTTCACGGAAGTGAAGACGACACTGATGGTGTCCTTCGCCCTACAGAGGGTTGTATCCGTATGTATAATGCGGATTTATATTTAATTCGTAATTTGTTTTACAAGAACTTAAAAGTGTCAATCGTATGAACACACAACCTCGCGACGGCTCTTTTGTCGTAATCTACTCTGGAGAACCAGAGAATTGGCAAGATATGAAATTCTTGCTTGGTAGTAACATCAATGATAATTTATTCGAACTCTTAGGAGGCGGGTTTGATGTCGCTGATGTTACTCCAGATATTGCGGCTTGTCGTGAGGTTTTCGAAGAGACACTTGGTAGTTTTAAGTTAGATACGAAAGATTTAACTTATTTCTGCCATATGGTTCAAAAAGTTCCACGTTTAGGTGAAGGAGAAAAAGGCCATGTCTTTTACTTCTTCGTAAAAAACGGCGGATATGAAAACTTCAACGCAAGTCAAGAACACAATATGCTCAGCTGGCATAAATTGTCAGACATTCTCTCGAAAGGAGAAACTGAGTATAGAACTTCTACACTTAGGATCATAGTAAGATTTATTAACTATCTTTCAGATAAAAAATTCCAATTTGGAATTCTGAAAGATAAAGTAAATTTTCTTGATTATACATTCTAAGTACCTTCAAACACCCACTATGGATTTATTCTATAGTGGGTGTTATATTTTATATTATGAAATTAATAGTACTTGCAGCAGGTAACGGGAAACGTTTTTTACCCATTACAGAAGAAATACCGAAAGCTTTGATACCTATTTTAGGTAAGCCTCTTGTTGAATATAATTTAGATTTGTTTATTCCACACATATCTGGAATCATTTTTGTTATTAATGATATTTTAGGTTTTAAAATTAATGAATATTTTGGTAATTCTTATAAAGGTTTACCAATATCATACGTAACACAAAAACATAATGACCCAAAGGGTACATTTTATGCTTTACTTTGTGCTAAGACTCTTATAGACACAGATAAATTTGTGGTTTGTAATTGTGATGATTTGTATACAGAAGAAGATGTTAACAATGCTTTTAAAACTAAGGAAGTAGGTATGGGGCTTACGAATTCTTTTATGCCATATCTTTATAACGGTATAGACACAGAAGATAGTTATATAAAAGGTTTTCGTCGCCATGATAAAACAGATGGTTTAGTTGAAGATAAATTTTTCAATGGGTTTTATATTTTATCTAAAGAAGTATTTTCATTTAATCCCGTATTTATTTTAAACGGAGAAGTTGGTTTACCTCATACACTTTTTGCTAATCTTGATAAATTTCCGCTTAAAGAAATAAAATTTACAAATTGGGTTGCTGTTGATTCTTTAAATAATATTACAAAAGCAGAAGATTTTATAAAAAAATATTATTTAGATAAATAATGTTTATGAAAGATAAAGAAGATATAAAAAAAGAAATAGAAAAATTAGAGCTTGAGATGAATCAAGTTGATTTTTGGAATGATAAAGTTAAAGCACAAAATACAATAAAAAAGATAGCCGAACTCAAGGATAAACTTTTAGGAGGTGAGAAATACGATAAGGGAAATGCAATACTTTCTATACTCTCTGGTGCTGGAGGAGATGATGCGGAAGACTTTTCTCTTATGTTACTCCGTATGTATATGAAATATATTGAGATAAAGGGTTGGCAGATAAGTTTTCTTCATGAGAATAAGAATGATGTTGGTGGATACAGGAATATATCTTTAGAAGTTATAGGTAAGAATGCATATGGAACTTTAAAAAATGAATCTGGTGTGCACAGGCTTGTACGCATCTCTCCATTTAATGCGAATTCAAAAAGACACACCTCTTTCTCTTTAGTTGAAGTTGTTCCTAAGCTTGATAAAGATGATTCTACGATAGAGATAAAATCAGAAGACTTAAAAATAGAATTTTCTAAATCAGGTGGACCTGGTGGGCAGAATGTAAATAAGCGTGAGACAGCAGTAAGGATAGTGCATCTACCCACAAATATTTCTGCTCATGTTTCTACAGAAAGATCACAAGAACAGAATAGAGATAGAGCAATGGAACTTATACTTGGTAAATTATACAAAAAAAGAGAAAAAGATATGATCCGAGAAAAGGAGGGTTTGTCGATATCAAAAACTATGGATATAGAGTGGGGGAGTCAGATCCGCTCTTATGTGCTCCATCCTTATAAAATGATAAAAGATCATAGAACAGGAGCAGAAATACATGATGTTGATTCTGTTCTTGAAGATGGTGCAATAGACGAACTCATTAAGGCAGAAAAGAATTTGTAAATTTTGTTAGAATGTGCAGAAATTCTACAAAACCTATTTCAACTGGGATGTAGATTTTAGTCAGGTCATAATCGTACCGAATCCTGATGGTAAATGGTGATTGCTTTTTATTCTAAAAGGAATGACTTTGCATAAGGATATTTTTAGATTTGTTATTTTGTTATTTTTTAGATACAATAGAAGAATAAATGATTTACTTTAATAATGTAACGAAAAAATATAAAGATAATGTTTCTCTTGAGAATGTGAGTATCTCAATCTCTCAAGGTGAATTTGTTGCAATTATTGGCCATTCTGGAGCTGGTAAAACAACTCTAGCGAAATTAATATTAGCTGAAGAAAAGCCCACAGAGGGTAGTGTATTTTTTGATTCTGTTGATATTCATAAGTTACCATCTAAAGAATTAACAAAATTTAGAAGAAGAGTAGGGACTGTATTTCAAGATTATAGACTCTTACCCAATAAAACTGTTTATGAAAATATTGCTTTTGCAATGGAAGCTTTAGATAAAGATGAAGATGAGATAGTAGAAGATGTTCCAAGGGTCTTAGAACTTGTAGGGCTTTATTCTAAGGCGCATCTTTTCCCACATCAACTATCTGGAGGAGAAAAGCAACGTTTAGCTATAGCTCGCGCTATTATAACTCAGCCAGATTTAATAATTGCTGATGAACCAACAGGGAATCTTGATCAATCAAACATTTTGGAAGTTATAAATTTATTAAAGAGGCTTAATGAAATGGGCACAACGATAATATTAACAACACACAATAAATTTATTTTAGATCAAATAAAGAAAAGAGTTATTACCCTTGAAGAGGGCAAGGTGGTTCGTGACGATAAAGAGGGTAAATATATGTTATAATTAATTTATGTTTTTCATTAAAGTAAAAAGAATAGTTCTTTCTGGTTATCGTAATTTTATGCGTAGTGGTTTTACTTCTTTCTCTAGTATTTTTATCATGGCAGTAACCTTATTCTTTATTACTTCACTTATCTTTGTTCAAGCTACATTGAATTCATCGCTTTCTCAGGTTAAAGAAAAAGTTGATGTAACAGTTTATTTTATTCCTGGAGCGAATGAAGAAGCTGTTAATAATATAGAAGAAGTTGTTGGAACCTTACCAGAGATAAAATACGTAACTTACACTTCTCAAGATGATGCATTAAGAGAGTTTAAAGAAAGACACTCAAATGATTATCTAACCTTGCAAGCACTTGATGAGCTTAATGAAAATCCTCTTGGGGCTTCACTTAATATTAAGGCTAAAGATCCATCTCAATATGAAAGTATTGCTAAATATTTTGATAGTGAGCAAACTTTTTCAAAAGAAGATTTAATGATAATTGATAAGATAGATTATAGTCAGAATAAATTAGTTATCGATAGGTTAACTTCCATAATAGACGGAGCGGAGAAGCTTGGTTTTGTTGTATCTTTCGTTTTAATAATAATTTCTATTTTAATAACCTTTAATACAATTAGGCTTATTATTTATATGTCTCGCGATGAAATAGGAGTAATGAAGTTAGTTGGAGCAGGAGGTAGGTATATACGTGGCCCATTTATTGTTTCGGGTGTTATGGTAGGAGTTATCGCTTCCATCCTTACTTCTTTGATTTTTATCCCAGTATCTATTTGGTTAGGTAAAGAAATAACTAACTTTGTAGGTATAAATTTATGGTCTTACTATAAATCCAATTTTTTACAATTGTTTATTATAATGCTTGGATCTGGAGTATTGATCGGAATGATATCAAGCATCTTTGCTATTCGTAAATATCTAAGAAAATAAAATATGTATAAGAGGCCAACAAAATTAATTGATGATAAAAAGATAGATTGTAAATATATTTTTGTGGTCGGTGGGGTTATATCTGGCGTTGGTAAGGGGGTCACAGCTTCTTCTATTGCTCGTATTTTATCAAATAGAGGTAAGAGGGTAACTTCAATTAAAATTGATCCATATATAAACATAGATGCTGGTACGATGAATCCCACAGAACACGGAGAGGTTTTTGTTTTAGATGATGGTGATGAGACAGATCAAGACATGGGTAACTATGAGAGATTTCTTAATTTAGATTTATCTAAAGCTAACTACATGACAACTGGTCGTGTATATCAAAGTGTAATAGAAAGAGAAAGGAATTTAGAATATGGCGGGGCTTGCGTGCAAGTTGTTCCACATATTCCACTTGAAGTTATAAATAGGATAGAAAAGGCTAGGGAAAATGCGAATGCTAATGTCGTTATCATTGAGATAGGTGGTACGGTAGGAGAATATGAGAATATTTTATTTCTAGAAGCAGCTCGTATGATGAAATTGCGTGAACCTAAGAATGTTTTTTTTGTAATGGTTTCTTATTTGCCTATACCTGGTAACTTGGGTGAAATGAAGACAAAGCCTACACAGCATGCTGTACGTACACTTAGTTCTTCGGGAATACAGCCAGATATAATAGTTGCTCGTAGTAAAATTCCTCTTGACAATAAACGTAAAGAAAAATTATCACTTTTTTGTAATGTTCCTTTTGATCACATTATTTCTGCTCCAGATGTAAGTAGTATATACGATATACCTATTAATTTTGAAAAGGAAGGTCTAGGAGATATGATCTGTGATACTACTGGTATAATTTGTGATTCAGTTTCAAATGATGGTGCAATGAAATGGAAAAAGTTTGCAGATAGTTCTCACGTGAAAGATAAAACATTAAACATTGCTGTTGTCGGTAAGTATTTTGCAACCGGAGATTTTACTCTTTCAGATTCCTATCTTTCGGTCATTGAAGCAATTAAATATTCATCTTATTCTAATAAAAGAAAGCCCGTTCTTACTTGGATATCTTCCACTGAATTTGAAAAGGATCCTAAGAAAGTTAAAGATTTATCGAAATATGATGGAGTTATAGTTCCAGGTGGTTTTGGTTCTCGTGGTGTAGAAGGTATTCTTATGGCGATAAAATATGTCAGAGAGAAAAAAATTCCATATCTAGGACTTTGTTATGGTATGCAACTTATGGTTATAGAATACGCAAGAAATGTAGTTGGTTTTACTGATGCCAATACAAGAGAAATAAACCCTAAGTCTGGGCATCTTGTCATCGATATTATGGATGATCAAAAAGAAAAAGTTGAAAATAGAGATATGGGTGGTAGTATGCGACTAGGAGCTTATAATGCTATTCTTAAAAAGGGAAGTGTTGCTTGTGATGCTTATGGAGCGGAAGAAATATCTGAGAGACATCGCCATCGTTATGAGGTAAATAATGAATACCGTAAAATAATTGAAAATAAAGGTCTTATATTTTCTGGAGTTTCTAGAGACGGTCGTTTATGTGAGATAGCAGAGCTTCCTAAAAATAAGCATCCTTTTTTCTTGGGTACTCAGTTTCATCCAGAATTTAAAGCAAGGCCACTCTCTCCGCACCCACTATTTACGGCATTTATAAAAGCTTGTTTGAATAATAAAAATAACTAAAACCCCCTATAGGGGGTTTTTAAAACTACTTAATTTTAATCCTATTCTAGCGCACCATCTCCGTTTCTGATTTTACTTTCTTTAATAATATCTATTATTTTGTCTTCATTATCAGTTATGATAAATAAATTCAAATCTTCTTTTGAAATAGTTTTATACTTTTTAAGTAATGTTTTAATCATCATTCTAACTATTGGATTCCAAAAACTTTTACCGTATAAGATTAATGGTATTTTATCAAGCTTCTTTGTTTGTCTTAGTGTTAGTATTTCAAATAATTCACTTAGTGTACCATATCCACCAGGGCAAAAAATACAAACTTCTGTTGCGTAATACATTGATGATTGTCTAGCGAAGAAAAAATTAAATAAAATTTCTTCAGTAACATATTTATTTGTAAATTGCTCATGTGGTAATCTTATAGTTAAGCCGATCGACTTACCTTTTGCTTCGTAAGCTCCACGATTTGCAGCTTCCATTATGCCAGGTCCTCCACCGGTAAAGATTGTATAACCTAATTCTTTACTAATTCTATTAGCCAAATTTCTAACCTTTTCATAATATAAATCTCCTTCATTTATCCTTGTTGATCCATAGAAAGTTACAGATGAATTGTATTTATTTATGCTCTCTAGTCCTTTTTCAAATTCTTCACTTATTCTATTTATTTTTTCTTCTTCTTTGGATGTTTTATTTATGTTTTGATTCATATACTATAATTCTAGCTTAATATGATTAGTTTTTCAAATTGTTTTTGTGTATTTTTGTGGTATTATGTTCTTGTAAAAAGCTTAAAATTGCCGAATGGTGTAACGGTAGCACGTCTCCCTCTGGAGGAGAAAATTGGGGTTCGAATCCCTGTTCGGCAGCTCTTCATTCTTTGACAATATATATATTTCTGCTATTATGTTCTTGTAGCCGTAGAAAGTGAGTGGCAAAGCCTTAATTTCTCACCGAGGTCGAAATAAATTTTACACACATATTATATAGTGTAAAATGATCTACGTAAACGGCCCGAAGGGGTCTTTTTAATTTTAAAAACAATTATGTCAATTAATTTACAAAAAAAGAAAGAATTGGTGGCTGATTTAGAGGGTTCACTTAAAGATGCCAAGTCTGTTGTTTTTGTTAAATTCGATGGTTTGAAGGTTTCTGATGTCAATAATCTTCGAAGAACATTACAAAAGCAAGATGTTGGATATAAGGTATCAAAGAAGACTCTTCTTAAAAGAGCCTTAGAGTCTGCTAAGGTTTCTGGTGAATTACCAGAAATGCCTGGTCAAGTAGCTATAGCTTATGGAGTGGATTTACTTACTCCAGCTCGTGAAGTTTTTTCTTTTGAAAAAAATCACAAAGAAAATATTTCTATCGTTGGAGGAATATTTGATGGGAAATATATGAATGCAACAGAAATGATTTCAGTTGCTAATATACCTTCTCTTCAAACTCTACGTGGAATGTTTGTTAACCTTATAAATTCACCAATACAAAGATTGGTTATTGGTTTAAATCAAATTGCTGATAAAAAAGCATAAATTATAAATTTAATTTTTAAAAAATTATGGAAGAAACAAAAGTAGAAGTTCCTGCAAAATTTAAAGATATCGTTTCTAAGATTGAAGAGATGTCAGTTATTGATTTGCACGAATTAGTAAAAGTATTAGAAGAAAAGTTTGGAGTTTCAGCAGCTGCTGTAGCAGTAGCTGGTCCTTTAGCAGGTGCTGGGGAAGTAGCAGAAGAAAAGTCTGCGTTTAACGTAGAACTTACCTCTGCTGGAGAACAAAAGATTGCTGTTATGAAAGTTGTAAAAGAAGCTCTTGCTCTTGGACTTAAGGAAGCAAAAGATTTAGTTGACGCAGCCCCTTCTATGATAAAAGAAGGTATGAAGAAAGAGGAAGCAGAAGACTTGAAGAAAAAGCTCGAAGAGGCGGGAGCTAAGGTTACTCTTAAATAAACTCAATTGAGGTAAAAATAGCCCCAAGGCATATATGCTTGCGGGGCTATTTTTCTTAGCGTATAATATATTTTATGGAAATATTAGCAAAACTTTTTGGTGGGCAAGCCCGAGTAAGGATAATGAGGCTTTTTATCTTAAATAATGATTCTAATTTTGAGATAGAAGATATTATTTCTCGAAGCCGTGTCACAAGAGCAAATGTTCGTAAAGAAATAAATATTTTATCATTAATGGGTTTTATAAAACAAAAAACTATTACTCGTGCTGGTTATCGTGGAAATAAAAAGAAAGTTAATGTTTGGTATTTAAATAAAAGTTTTCAGCATTTAAATTCTCTTCGTGATATTTTAGTTGATCCAAATTTATTAATTCAGGAAGATATTGTCCAGCGTTTTAAACAAGCAGGGAAGATTAAGTTAATGATTGTTTCCGGGGTCTTTATTGGTGAAGAAAAAAGTCGCGCGGATATATTAATAGTAGGAGATAGGCTTAAGAAAAATATTTTACAGCAAATTGTTAAAAGTCTTGAAGCGGAAATTGGTAAAGAGTTAGATTATGTTGTTTTCGATTCTGAAGAATTTAAATACAGGATAGATATGTATGACAAGTTAGTTTGTGATATTCTTGATCTTCCACATGAAAAACTTGTAGACAATGGTCAGTTAGCAACTTATGTTTCTCAAAAGTAGTTTATTATTAGTTTTTAATAGTCGTTTATTATTTTTTATTTAAATAAAATATATTATTATGTCATTACAATCATTGAATCAAATATTTAGTCAGTCATTAATAGAAATCTGGGAAAAGCTTATTACATTTTTACCAATTTTATTAATAGCGATAATTGTTTTTACAATCGGATGTTTTGTGGCTTCTGTAATAGGTAAAGCCTTGCATCAAGTAATTAGTTTAACAAAAGTTGATAAGATTCTTGAGGGTTCTAATGAGAATTCTTTTATGAAGCGTGCTGGTTTTAAATTCAGTTTAAGTAAATTAATTGGATGTTTTGTAAAGTGGTTTATCATTGTCGTATTTTTTATTGCATCACTTAAGATTTTAGGATTACATGTTGCAAACTTTTTCTTAAGCGAGATAGTAATTACTTTTTTGCCTAAAGTTATTGTTGTTTTGATCGTATTAATTATTGCAACTATTCTAGCTGATGCACTAAAGAAGTTTATAGTAATGTCTGCACGCGGTGCAAAGATTAGTTCTGCTAATATGCTTGGCACGATAGCTTATTATTCAATCTGGATTTTTGCTTCCATAGTTGTTTTATTTGAACTTGGAGTAGCTTCAGAATTTATACAAATAATATTTATTGCTATTATGGCTTCTTTGGCACTTGCTCTTGGTTTGGCTTTTGGTCTTGGTGGTAGAGACACAGCAAGTCGTTTACTTGAAAAAGCAACAAAAGATTTAAGTAATAAAGAATAAATAGTTTATATTCTAATAAACAAAATACCCTTAATATTAAGGGTATTTTGTTTGATGATTTTTGAATATATTTATTATAGTTAAAACTCTTGACTTATATTTTATCTTAGTATAAAATACGAATCACGATGTTAAGAAAAGAAAATCAACTAAAGATGCGGGTTAAGTAAAACCAATCTGGTTTTCCTTGTCCGCTTCAAAAGCGGATTTTTTATTTAGAAACATCTTGCCCTGATAGATTTGATGGGCTAAATGATATTTGAAAACTGAATGCTGTTCCGACTCACTGTTATCCTTTATTTTAAGGGTCTTTTGAATCGAGTCGGAAACAGAGAATGTAATTAAACAATAGAATTATTTTGGGAAGCGGTTCCTGAAATATTTTTGTTGGTCCTCCTTATAAATTTTATTTATAAGGTGAGGATGGTTTTCATATTTCCTAATAGGAAATATAAGAGTATATGGTGGATGCCTAGACTAAAAAAGGCGATGAAAGACGTAGCATGGCGGCGATACGTTTCGGGGAGGTGCCAAGCGACCTTTGATCCGGAAATTTCTGAATGGGGAAACCCAAATTGGTAAACCCAATTTATCCTGAGATTTTATCGAGGGATGCACACCCAGGGAAGTAAAACATTTCAGTACCTGGAGGAAAAGAGAACAATAGTTATTTCCTGAGTAGCGGCGAGCGAAAAGGAAAAAGCCCAAACTGCATTTCGTAAGAATTGCAGGGTTGTAAGGTGACAATTTAGATTTATCTAAGGGAGTTACAAAATATGTTATTAGATTAAACTTTTGGAAAGAAGTACCGTAGACGGTGATAGTCCGGTGATCGAAAATCTCATATCTCCTTTGTTGTCATTCTTGAGTAACTCAAGACATGAATAGCTTGAGTGAATCTGCCAGAACTAACTGGTAAGGCTAAATACTTTTTTAGATCGATAGTGAACTAGTACCGTGAGGGAAAGGTGAAAAGAACCCCGATGAGGGGAGTGAAATAGACCTGAAACCATATACTTACAAGGAGTCGGAGCGGACAGAATTTTGTTCTTGATTTTGATTCGAGAATAAAATTCTGTCCGTCACGGCGTGCCTATTGAAGAATGAGCCAACGAGTTTATCTATGCTGCAGGCTAAGCTGTTAGAACAGTGGAGCCCTAGGGAAACCGAGTGTTAATAGCGCGAAAAATTATGTAGTTTAGATAAGACCCGAAGCCAGGTGAGCTTGCCATGAGCAGGGTGAAGTTTGTCTAACGACAGATGGAGGCCCGAACCAGTGACCCGTGCGATAGTCTTGGATGACTTGTGGTAGGGAGTGAAAAGCTAATCGAACCTGGTAATAGCTGGTTCTCTCCGAAATAGCTTTAGGGCTAGCGTCGTGTGTTCCTCTTGGGGGTAGAGCACTGGAAGGTTTCGACAGGGAGCAATCTCGCGAATTCTATCAAACTCCGAATACCAAGAGCCAAAAGCACGGCAGTTAGGCTACGGGGGCGAAGCTCCGTTAGCCAAAAGGGAAACAGCCCAGATCTCAAATTAAGGTCCCTAAATTTATGTTAAGTGCAAAACGAGGAGGTAAAATTTCTCTGACAATGAGGATGTTGGCTTAGAAGCAGCCATCATTTAAAGAAAGCGTAACAGCTCACTCATCTAGAGATTTCGCACCGAAAATAATCGGGGCTAAACATAATACCGAAATTGAGGATTCCTATTTTATTTTATGAAATGGGAGTGGTAGGAGAGTGTTCCACATTGCGCCGAAGCCAAAGGGGTGACCCATGGTGGAGTATGTGGAAGTAAGAATGTTGGCACAAGTAACCGCAAGGAAGGTGAGATCCCTTCCCGCCGAAAGATCAAGGTTTCCTGGGCAACGGTGATCGCCCCAGGGTTAGTCGGTCCTAAGGAGATGACGAAAGTCGTATTCGATGGACAGCTGGTTAATATTCCAGCACTTCTGTTTTATTCGAAGATAGGACGGAGTGTAGTATATAAAGCTCATTATTGGATTTGAGTTTGTTAGTAAGGGTGGCTTCCAGGAAAATCCGGAAGCTGACGTAAAAGTAACACCCAAGCGAAGCATAAATGTTTCGGTTCGCCGAGGCAAATTTTATAAAGCACGCTCCCAAGAAAAGTATCTAAGGTTAATAAAATAGAAACCGTACCGCAAACCGACACAGGTGATCAGGTCGAGTAGACCAAGGCGAACGAGTGAGAGGTCTTCAAGGAACTCGGCAAACAAGCAGCCGTAACTTTGGAATAAGGCTT
>CAZUUH010000013.1:0-11406 GCA_964623415.1 uncultured Candidatus Saccharibacteria bacterium
CCTTTAGTCTAACGATAATCATAATATATCTAAAATTATAGCATTAAATTCAAAATTCCAAGAGGTTGGACCTCTTTATAAATATTACTTAAAATCTGGCCAATATCTTGGAACCATTTTATTAAGAAAAATTTCCACTAAAGACCATTTTTTTAGATTTGAACTTTCTCCGTTATTAGACCAGGTGAAATCACCGACATAATAATGCGGATAAGAGAAAGATAATTGATTCATTAAAGAAAATTCCAATAAACCAATATTATCATCAGGGTAAGGATCAGTTGCTGCTGGATGTGCTGAAATTTTATTTCTCCATTCATAAAGCTCAGAAATAACTTCTTTTGTATAATCTGTACAATAATTACTAACAACTTTTTTATTTGCAATAACATCAGGTGTCCCCCAATTATTTTTTGTCATTAAATCCAACAATGCAATTACTCTAGCATAATTAACACAACTATTTATAAACCAATAAAAATTATTCAATATTAAATAACTTCTTTTGCTTGAAGATAGAAAATAAGACATCGTGTGCCTAGATGGGATTGTTCCATTTTCATCAAATTCTATATCTTCCCCACAAATGGATTCTTCTTTATTTAAGAATTCAAATATATAAAAAATACCTTGTTTTAAATAATCTAGTGCTTGAAAATTATTTTTTATTAATTTATTATCTAAATCTACTTTTATGTTTTTAATATAGTCTATAGTTATTTCTCTCATTTTATTGACATTTATTACATTTATAATATACTGTATATACAAGTGCCTTCGGGCTCGCCCTTCGTAAGAAGGGAGAACAAAATACTAAAATCCGTCAAATAACTCTTTGACGGATTTTAGTATTTTAGTAAATTTTTCTTTATTTAAAACTCCAATTTTTTCAATAAATCTTTTATTATCCAAAATTCTTATTTGCGATATAATCGCTTTTGCATCCTTACCATCAACCTTATCTACAGAAATTCTATACTTATGCTCTTCTTTTGAAGTAGTTAATGGAACAATTGCACAGATATTTTTACTAATACCACGAATAACTAGAACAGGTCTTTGAAAATCATCATCTTTACCATCTTGCTCTTTACCAATATTTAATCCTAATTTACACCACCAAATATCACGAGCATGATAATATTTATTCTCTCCTTTTTCTTCTATTTCTTTCTTTTTTAAATTCCAAGAATCAAAATCTTTCATTATATTATTATAACATCATTGATTAAATATTCTGTCAGGTGTTGGACACCTGACGCTAAAATAAGCTTATTTTATAAGGGTTTTTATTTTTGATTTTCTAAATTTACCAGGTGTCCAACACCTGACGCTATATGTTATAATTTATATATGAATATAGAAATAAATAATCATGTAGAAAAATTAAAGAAAATTAATCCTTTAAGTGGATTTAAGGATTTCTTAAGAGAGCAAGGGATAGTCTCTCTAGCAATAGGTTTTATATTAGGAGCGGCGATAACCAAACTGGTATCTTCTCTTGTAACTGACATTATTAATCCTCTTTTAAGTGTCGCTCTCGGAGGAATTAAAAACTTAAGTGGAAAGGTTTTAGAAGTCGGTGAAGCAACATTAACTTACGGAATATTTATAAATAATATTATTGATTTCATTATAATAGCTCTAGTTGTTTACTTGGGAATTAAATTCTTAAACATAGATAAAACTAAAATTAAAAAATAGTACCCCTCTTTTCAGGTGTTGGACACCTGACGCTAAAATAAGCTTATTTTATAAGGGTTTTTATTTTTGATTTTCTAAATTTGTCAGGTGTCCAACACCTGACAAATTCCTTGCGTCATTTTAACTAAAATGGTAATATTTAGTTTAACTAAATATTAGTTAAACTTAGAATTTAATTATGCACACGAAAAATGATAAAAAAATAAACCAAATTCTTTTATCTTTCAAAAAGATGATGACGGAATCATTTTTTGAAGATGCAAAAGAATTTGGTTTCTCACCATCACATTTTGAGGTACTTATGTATCTTTCTTTGCAGGGTACAGCGACAATGACAGATGTCGCCAAGTGGTTAAATATTACTCCCCCTTCGGTAAGTGCCATAATAGAAAAGCTTGTCTTAAAAAAATTTATAAAGAGAGTAAATAATGACAAAGACAGGCGAACTATCGAGATAGCCCTAGGAGAAGAAGCCCATAAACTATTCGCTAAATTACATAAAAGTAAAAAAGTTCTCTTTTACAAAACATTAAGCAAATTAAATGAAAAAGATAAAGAAGATTTAATAAGAATTATTAATAAATGTATATCTTAAAAATAAATATGAAAAATAAAATTATAAAAATATTATCAAAACCAAAAGTTGTTATTTCTAGCTTTTTATTATTTGCTGTAATTGTTTTAATCTTTAGTTATGATTATGTTGGAAAGGCACCAAAAATTTCTTTTGAAACTAAAGATACAAATAGGATAAATGTTTCTTCAGATTCAAATATTAATTTGTCTTTTTCTAGAAGCGGTAAGGTTAAAGAAGTTTTCGCAACAGTTGGACAAAAAGTTAAAAAAGGTCAAATATTAGCTAAACTTGATGCACCAGATAGTGAAGGAATGGTCGCTCAGGCTAAAGGAGCTCTCGATCTAGCAGAAGCACAATATATGTCACTTAATACCCAATATCTAACAACAAAAAAGACTCAAGATTTAATAGTAGAAAATGCTTACACTGCATTATTAAATGCTTCTCTTGAAGCAGAGCCAAATGAACAAACTTCTAACTCTGCCGTTATCTCTGGAACTTATACTTGTGGAAAGGAGGGTTATTATATTATCAAGCCATATAAATCTGGAGATACTGATACTGGTTATTCTTTCTCGTATTCTGGAATTGAATCTGGTGTTTCTTCAGTAAAATATAAAAATTCTGTTCCATTAGGAAGTTGTGGTATACAAATAAAATGGAATGAGCCATCCTCTTATTTTGATGACAATATAATCTGGACTATTAATATTCCAAACACTAAAGGCTCTAATTATCTTACTTATAAAAATTCTTACGACTTATCTATCCAAAATAGAGAAAAAATTTTACAAGACTTAGAAGCAAATATTGGAAAAAATGGTAATGAAAATAGTATTGCAAAAGCACAAGTAAATGCAGCTCTCGGAGCTTATGATGCAGCTCTCGGAGCTTATCAAAACAATCTAATTATCTCCCCTGTCGATGGTTATATAACTTTCATTGATGAAAACTTAAAAGTCGGACAAACAATAGTTGCTACTAAAAACGTTATTAATATAACAAAAGAATAATATGGAAAATCAAAAAGAAAGTATATTCAAAAAACCATTAATCCAAAGCTTAACTGGAATAATTATTATCTCATTTATTGTTGCTGGAATTTTATTCTATAAAAAAATGAGTTCGAGTATTAATATTGAACAAGGAGTTGTACAAGCTCCAATAATATCTATCACTCCAGTAGGTTCTGGAATATTAGATGAATTATATGTAAAAGTTGGAGATAAGGTAACTCCCGGGCAATCACTTGCTAGAGTTAGCGGAGAAATATTAACTTCTAAAATCGATGGTATCATAATCTATACAAGTAATACCCCAGGACAATATTTTACTTACATGAATCCAGTAATAAAAATGATTGACCCAAAAGAGCTTCGTGTTATTGGAACAATAAAAGAAGATGCTGGTTTTTCTGAAATTTCTATTGGAGATCCTGTAACATTTACTCTTGATGCTTATGGTGAAAAAGAATTTGTTGGTGTTGTAGAAGAAATAAGTGAAACTTCAAAAGACACTAGCGTTATATTTAGTATTTCAGACAAAAGAGAAGTAAAAGAGTTTACTATAAAAATAAAATACGATAATACACTTTACCCAGAATTTAAAAATAATATGTCTGCAAAAATAAAAGTTTACAATCAAGATAAATAATTATGGATGACAAAAAAAAGGACAAACTAGTCTGGTGGGTTCTTATCACAGTCATCATAGGAACATTTTTAGGAGCACTTGATCAAACTGTAGTTAACCTTGCACTCCCAGACATAATAGATGAATTTGATCTTACGGTTTCATCTTCTGGGTGGATAGCAACCGCATACATACTCGCAAATGCGGTTTTTGTCCCTGTTTGGGGTAAACTTGGTGATACCATAGGAAGGAAAAAGGTTTATATTTTTGGATTTATAATATTTATAATTGGTTCTGTTTTATCTGGATTTGCTTGGAGCTTAGAATCAATGATTCTTTTTAGAATTATACAAGCGATAGGTAGCTCTGCAGATTATCCTACAGCAATGGCTATTATTGCTAGCACATTTAAAGAAGGACGTGCTCGTGCTCGTGCACTAGGTATATGGTCCTCAGCTTTTGCTGCAGCAACAGTACTAGGTCCGCTTATCGGCGGTCCAATTATCGATCATATAGGTTGGCGTTTTGTATTCTTTATAAACCTACCAATTGGTATTTTGGGTATACTTATGGCTATTCGTTTTGTAACCGAATCAACATCTGAAAAGAAAACAAAAAATTTCGACTGGTGGGGAGCTATAACTCTAGGCATTGCTCTTGCTTCTCTTATTCTTGTGCTTGAAAAAGGTTACGGCTGGGGTTGGGCATCGATAAACAGTCTTCTTTGTTATACATCTATTATTACATTTATACATATCTTTATTAAAATAGAAAAAAAGGTTAGTGACCCAATAGTCGATCTCGGATTTTTCAAAATTCCAACATTCGTAAATGTTATATCGAATAACTTCATTGTCTTTATGGGAATGATGGGTTCTGTTTTTTTAATTCCTATCTTTACTCAAACATTTCTTGGTTATTCAGCAACAGAAGCTGGTTTCTTATTTATGCCAATGGCTATATGTATGGTTATCTCTGCAGCTTTAGGTGGAAACCTAACAGGAAAAGTTAAATCAAAATATGTTATTTATATAAGTACAACAATCGCTGCATTAGGTCTATCATTGTTCGCATTCTTAGATCCAAAATCTGGAGCTTTGGGAGTTGTAATTCCACTTTGTATTATGGCACTTGGTATGGGTTTAGGTATGGCACAACGTACAAATCTTATAACCTCTGTCGTCAAATCAAGTGCGATGGGTGCTGCCTCTTCTGTCTTGTCTTTAGCTCGTAGTATATCTGGAGCTTTTGGAATTGCAATCTTTAGTACACTTTTAAATAACAGGATAGAGCATAATATTTTACAAATAAATAATTTTAGTCAATTCTTAGGAACAACAAGTAAAGAGTTGCAAACATTTATTGCCCTCATTGGAATAAAAGCCCAGATCAATGCTTACCACTTTGTATTTATAACATCTAGTGTGATAGTTGCTCTTGGAGCTTTCACAATACTTACTCTTAAGGTAAAAAATGAAAAAAATGTTGGTGAAAAAGAAATCTATCAGGTCTCCAACATCTGACGCTATATATTATAATAATTTATATATGAATATAGAAATAAATAATCATGTAGAAAAATTAAAAAATAATCCCCCTCTGAAATTACAGGGGGGGTATGATAAGTTATACAATACTACTCGATAGTTACCACATATAAATGATAACTTGGATCAAGGAATACATTATTAATATACTCCACAATGTTACGAAACTTTTTCATATTACCAAACAGTTTCCTCCAGGCAAAATAAAATGTCTGACCATTAGGGTCAGAACAATTTGTGTTACCACAAATTGTTACTGGATGACCATTGATAAACTGACAAGTAAGAAAAAGATCGGAAGGTTTATACCTTATAGGCAAAGAATTAATCAGATTACAAATCTGATAAGCATTCATATTGCCAAACATGGTATGCCAAGCTTGATGATCTCCTTCTTTCACATATGAAAGGTTCGAACGGCTCTTCGGAAGCCCACCAAGAGACCTCGGTCTACGATGGTGGGAAGTTAGTTTAACTTCCATATTATTAGTTTTAAGGGATTTATTTATATTATATAACTTTTTTCTATTTATTACTAAATTTTTAAATAATAATAATATGTTATAATATATGATATAAATATGGAGCTTTTGGATAAAATAGAATCACATTTTAGAATAGATATAAATCAGAAAAGAGCTTTATCTCGACTTGAACTTTCCACCATAAAAGATTTACTTTACTATTTCCCATCTCGCTATACAGACATTAGTGAGTTTCGACATATTTCTTCTTTACAAGAAGGTGAACTTGTAACGATAATCGGAATCGTATCAAACCTTGAAACAAAAAAGGGGTGGAAAAGTAAAATACCGATGGGTAAAGCAACCATTACAGACATAACTGGTAAAATAAATATCGTCTGGTTCCACCAACCCTACTTGGCTAAAATGATAAAAGAAGGGTCTACTGTTAAAGTTACTGGCAAAGTTACAATAAACAAAAATTATGGTTTAACTTTAACTAACCCAGAAGTTAATAAAGAAAATGTTTTACCAATAGATCTTCATGATTCATTATTCCAAGATAAAATTAACCGTACAGAATATGGCTTCCCTGTTTATGGAGAGACAAAAGGTATAACCTCAAAATGGATTTATCATGCTATTACAAAAATTTTAAAAAATGATTGTGTAAAAGATATAAAAGATTATCTACCAGAAAATATTATTAAAAAATATAATCTACCAAGCTTACACACAGCACTTGTGTGGATACATACTCCAAAGAAAAAAGATCATGCTGAAATAGCTCGTAAAAGATTCGCTTTCGAAGAAGTTTTCTTCATCCAACTTGAGAGACAAAATGAAAGAAAAAAATATGATGAATTATATTCATACAAACTAAAAGTTGGAGAGGAAGATATCAAAGATTTCATATCAAGATTCCCTTTTACACCCACAAAATCACAATTAGATGTAATAAAAACTATACTTTCTGATCTAAAGAAAGACGACCCGATGTCAAGATTGATCGAAGGAGATGTGGGTAGTGGTAAAACTTTCGTCGCTGCAACCATCGCTTATGCTGTTATTAAAAATAGGCCTGTAGGACAAGATTTTGGTAATATCCAAGTAGCATACATGGCTCCAACAGAAGTTCTAGCTACACAGCTTTATGAAAACTTTATAAAATATTTTGAACATACAGGTATATCCATAGGGCTTATCACTTCAAGCGGTTGCAGAAAGTTTCCTAGTAAAACAGCCGGATGGAAAGATGGAAAACAAGTAAAAACTTGGACAACAATCTCACGTAATCAATTATTGAAATGGATTAAAAATGGTGAAATACCAATAATTATCGGAACACATTCTCTTATTTCAAATAAAGTAGAATTTGAAGACTTGGGGCTTGTAATCATCGACGAGCAACACAGATTTGGAACGAACCAAAGAATGAAGCTTGCTAAAAAGGAAGGCCATGCTCCACACTACCTCTCAATGACAGCTACACCTATACCTAGGACACTTGCTCTCACTATCTATGGAGATTTGGATTTAAGTATTATTGATGAAATGCCGTCTGGAAGGAAAAAGGTCATAACAGAAATTGTCCCTGAAAATAAAAGACGTAATGCTTATGAAGAAATAAAAGAAGAACTAAAAAATGGTAGACAAGTTTATGTCATATGTCCAAAGATTGGCGAGGAGTTCGGACAAAGTGTCTCAGAAAATTTTGTACAAAAAGAGTTTGGATTGGATACTTCCACGAGCCTTGTGAACTCGACGGCGCGAACACGAGGAATTTTTCAGCAGAAAAATATTCGTGCAAGTGAAAGCATTCAATCCGAACTCAAAACCGTTAACGACGAAGCAAAACGTCTAAAGAAAGATGTCTTCCCCGAATATAAAATAGGCATAATGCACAGCAAAATGAGTAAACAAAAGAAAGAAGAAGTTATGAAAGATTTCGAAGAACATAAAATAGATATCTTAGTTTCTACTTCTGTTATCGAAGTGGGTGTGAACATACCCAATGCTACAGTTATTGTGATCGAAGGAGCAGAAAGATTTGGTCTTGCCCAACTCCACCAACTTCGAGGTAGAGTTATAAGAAGCGAACATCAATCATATTGTTATTTATTTGCTGACGCTAAAACAGATAAAACTATAGATAGACTTAAAGCATTAATAAAAGCAAATAATGGCTTCGAGTTGGCAGAGCTTGATTTATCTTTACGTGGAGCAGGGTTACTTGCTGGAGGCAAACAATGGGGCATTACAGATGTTGGTATGGAAGCTCTTAAAAATATAAAAATGGTTGAAGCTGCACGAAACGAAGCAGGAAATATTATAAATAAAGACATTTTTAAAAATCTACCATTACTTCAAAAAGAGCTAAAAAGTAAAAACTTAGAAATACACTTTGAATAAACAAGCCGGTCCTAAGCAATGCTTAGGACCGGCTTGTTTTGTATCGATTATTCCTCTTTCCCAGATTTTGTTATTTTAATAACCTTCTTTTCTAATTGTAGAACTAAATTATTTTTATTATAAGATAAAATTTCTTGCTTACTAGGGTCCTCTTTACTTGTAACCATAACAGTTACAGCTTTCTTACTACTAAACAAACCAAGATTTTTAATATTTAATATTTTATAAGTATACTTATCTGTTTCAAATTCAGTACCAACATAAGAAAGATCTTTTTTTGTAAAGACTTTTTCTTTAGATACATCAGTTTTAACTTCTTTATTATCGTCTATTACTACTTCATCTTTTTTGATATCTAATTTAGGCTGAATCTCTTCAGACTCTTTCTTGTTACTAGTTACTCCTTTTACAAGATAATTTTCTATTTCATTACCAATTATTTGAAGTTCGAACATGTTGAAACTCTTAATTGGCTTACCTTCACCGATATGCTTTAACTCACCATATCTTCTCTTACCATATTTAGACTTAAATTCAAATTCATTCGTCGCAATGATACCTTTAGAATTTCTCACTTTTTCATTGAGCATCCTCATATCATCCTCCATGAACTTCTTCTCTTCACTCGTAATCTCATCATCCTTTATAACTATATTATCTGGATTAACTTCTGGATTAACAATTACTTCTGGGACAACTTCTCCACCAAAAACCTTTTTTCCTTCGGCTTTTTTATTATCACCTTTCTTTAAAGATTCAAGTGGGCGACGTGACATAATGGGTATATACATTGGTAAATCTGTATCTAAATGAGTTTGTGAAGTAACTTCTGTAACAGAATGAACAATATCTGTTATCTCATTATTACCTTCTCCTACTAAAGTAGCTAAGGTCTTCACATGAGTAACTCCATCTTTTTCTCCAAAAGTTTCCACAACTTCTGCGAAACGACCCTTAAATACAGCATTTCCATTTTCTGTAGAAAAGAAAAGTTTACCAATCTCACTATTTGGATCAATAGTTACTTTACCATTTGAGTCTATTGGTAATTCAAAAACTTGATCTTGAGTCCCACTAGTTAATGAAAATATCATTTTCAAACCTCCATTATTTATTTTTTCTTGTGCGTCTACAGATAAACCTTCATGGAAAGATCCACCAGATTCCATATGACTTATATCAAGAACATAATTACCATTCTCAATACCAGCACTACCTGCTACCCCTCCCCACTGTAACTTTAGTTCGTTATGATCAAAAATTGGCTTAGGAGTATCATTATCATACCAACCATCACGCATAACCTCTTTCACTTCATCTAAATGATTATTAAGATATTCATCTGCCCCAACAATATTTTCTTTAAAGCTTTCAATAAAATGTGAAGTTGGTTCTCCTAAGTTGGGTTTACCAGAAAGCCAGTTTGATAAACTAGCAAGAGGAGTAAGAGCAGTAGCACCATCTAAATTACCTCTTAAATTTTCAACTAAATTACCAACTCTATCAGATACAAAGCCAGAAACTTCTTGTGCAACTCCTCCAAAAATTAATCCTAGAGTTACTGTTGTAGCAACTTTCTTCGCAACTTCTTTATTTTTAAATTTATTAAAATTTTTATCTTGTTCATTTATACCCTTTTCTCCTCCAAGTAAAGAGTTCTCGACTACTTCTACCTGCCTTTCAAGATATGAATCAAAATCTTTTATATCTTTCGGTAAATTATTCTTCCATTCACCATTTAATTTTTTACGCAATTCAACTTTTGCACGAGCAGTAAGTATAGTAAGGTCAGTACTTTCTTTTTCAACGTTTGAAATATTAGAATATGAGATCAAATCTATTTTCTTCTTTGCATTAAGAGATTTTCTTGCATCAATATTAGCTAAAGTCGCCATTATGGCTTCAACATCTTTTTCTTTAATATCTTTCAATACATCTTTTCCATCTTTACTTTTCTCAAACATTAAATCTCTTAAACTGTTTGTGAGATTGTTTGAACTTTCCATATGGTATGCAAAATTTTCCATTTGCTCTCTCTTTTTACTACCTTCTTCGAACTCTCCACCCTCTGCCATTTCTACTCCATGCTGAGCTCTTTCTAACTTAAGTCTTTGACTTTCATTCATTGCTGTAAAAATTCCTGATACAGCAACCCCAGCTCCAAAAGTCGCGATATGAGAGACTCCTGACCTTAAGAATTTAGCACCAACACCAACAGATATAGAGTAAGCTAAACCAAGAGCTGTATTTAAAGTGGCAGGGTTTACAAACCTCCCCACAGGAGACTTCTTCATTTTATCTACCAAATCATCAATCTTATTAAAATGCGCTTCTGTCTTTAAACTACTTTTAGCCTTACCAAGAATTATGTTACTGTCTAGTTCTAATTCCTCTAATTTTGCACCATGTTCTATTGCTATACGAGCATTCTGTGCGATCTCAAAAAGATTATCACTATATAAATGATGCCCTTTACTTTTACCATTTTTTGTTTGATCTATTTCATCTAAAATTCTAACTTTTTCATTCTTAAAAGATTCTTCAGTAAAATTACCCTTAGAGTACTCAATAATTAAATTTTTAATATCATTTACAGTCTTTTCATCTTCTTTATTTTTACTATCTAAAATTTGTTTTTCTTCTCCATCAATTAATGTTCCATCATATTCAGAAATAAAACGTTCTGAAATTGCCCCCATTGCTTCATCATGAGCAATTTTCTCTATATCTCTACCAACATATATATTATCTTGATCTATTATTTCTTTGCGTACTTTTGCAACTTCTTTCTGTCTATAATATTCATCAAAAAATGTATGCTTCCAAATCTTTTTTAATAAATTTTTACTACCTTTTAAACTTTCTTTTGATTCTGTCATGTAAGCATCCGCAGTTTTACGAGCCTCCTTGTCAGCAAGTTCCTCTATATTTAGAATAACAGCCTTTTGTTTTACTTTTTCTAAAGCTTTTTGTTTAGCATTATTTGAAATATTCAATTTATCTATATTATTTTCATTTATAGGAGTATTTTTATCCATATTAAGATTGTTTAACTAATAAGATTATGCAA
>CAZUUH010000013.1:11506-13695 GCA_964623415.1 uncultured Candidatus Saccharibacteria bacterium
TTTATAGGAGTATTTTTATCCATATTAAGATTGTTTAACTAATAAGATTATGCAAGATAAGAATCTCTAAAAATAAGAAGTTCCGTTGCTATTAATTCTGATAAATTTGGAATATTTTCTCCACAGAATTTTTGCATTTCTAGATCAGAGATATCTTTATCTAACAAAATACCAAACTCTTCTAACTTATCTTCACTTAAATTTGAAATAATAACTGCATTTACCCTACTTTCAACTTGAGATAATAAATCTTTTTTTATCTGATCTATAACCTCAGCTTCTAAATCTTTTGGAAAGTTTTTCTCTTCTACTAAACGATCTACATAAACTTTTAAATCTAAATTATTTTCTTGAGTCATAAATTTTTTTTATATTAGTAATTAATTTTATTATATAATTTATATATATTATTAAGAATACAATATATTTATTGTATCATAAAATAACGTATGTGTCAACTTAATTTCCTTTTCTGTATAACTGAAAATGCGGCGAAAACAAAGTTTTCGCCGCACATTTACACAAAAGTAGTATCCTACCTTTGGTAATTTCCACGAATGCTGAAATTTATTTCACCATTTGGGTTAAATACCGTTGTAGCATTTGCCTCAACGAGGTCTCCTCTCCCAAACATTTGGTTAGCAGCATTTTCTGTTGCTCGACATGCTCTATCGTAACGAGCCATGTCAATGTTCGCTTGGGTAACATTGTTGAAATCCTGACCAGGTCGTACATTAATTGCACGAACATTAGGATTTCGATTGTTGTTATTCCCCAGAAGACTTGAGATCCAAACACCCAAGCCAATTGCGCCGAGTATGATCAGCACAATCCAATACCAAGCAAGTCCATCTTTCTCTTCTTCTTGCTCTTCTAAAGGTTGAGAGATAGTTGTCGTTTTGTCGTAAAAGATGTAAGTCGGCAAGACAACTTGCCCATCGATCTTCACGACTTCACCGGGATAGATCTTGGCAATCCATTGCTTTCTGTTTTTATCCCAATAAACACGGCCAGGCTCCTGTAGGAATTTATTTTGCATAACGATGTCACGCCACTTTCCACCGGAACCATAAACTTCATTTGAGTAACCCCAAACAGTTTCGCCATCTTTGACAGTAATCTCTTTCGCAAAGACTACACCACCGGAACCAGGGCTGGTTTCGATGATACTTGTTTCTTCCACTGTGGTTGTCGTCATGACAGGAAGAGCATCTTCTTCACAAGAAGAAAACATGGCAATTGCAAATAAAGCAATGAGAAAGAAAAACATTCTAGTTTTCATGGTGCAAATTTTTTAGTTAAGAAATAGGGTTGTTAGAATAATTTCTTATTTTTATCAATCATAGCATATTCAAACAGATCTGTCAAGCTAAGCATACCCTATCTACCAAACACAATTTCCCTTATATCTGGAAGTCGGACTTCCAGATATTTTGGAGATATATTTATTATGGAGTTATAGATGAAGTTGTTGTGGTAGATGGAGCACTTTCTGTTGTTGATGTGGTGGGGCTATCTGATGTTGTAGTTGGAGTGTCACTAGTTGTAGCAGAAGAAGAGGTGTCTGTTGTCGAACTTGTATCTGTTGTCGTACTTACTCCTATGTCTTCCCAAGTATCAATTGTTGTTGTAGTCGTAGTGTCTGTCGAGGTAGTCGTAGTATCTGTCGATGTAGTATTTGAAGAATCTCCTACGCTCGTATCACCTTCCTCCCAATCATCAGCTGGAACTTCTGTAACTGTATATTCACCAGTACCAACAATTACTTTTCTTATAACTTCTATTGCATTATTGTCTTCACTATCTGTTGCATTGTAATGTATCGCATAAATACCATCTTTTGAAGTATCTGGAACACCAGTTATAACAACAGCAACAAAATCATCTTTATTATCTATAACATTTGCACCTTCTTCATTATAAGTATCACCTATATTTAAGTTTATCTCTCCTTGGCCTACAAGTGTGATAACTGGGGCTTCAGGATTTACAGATATTGTTGGCTCACCAGTTGTAACTGTTCCTCCGTCTGTGTCATTCACATCGTCTGCGACAGCAATATTTGCAGAAGCTAAAATGCTATCGAGTTGTGTCTTTTCTATGCAAGTTTCTACTCCTGCTTCATCCGCAACACAGAGTAATTGTGTAGTTACCTTTCTTGCAAATATCTTCTTTATGCCGTTCTCTGC
>CAZUUH010000014.1:0-12397 GCA_964623415.1 uncultured Candidatus Saccharibacteria bacterium
GGAGAAAGTAGGAAGGAATGATCCTTGTATTTGTGGTTCTGGCAAGAAATATAAACACTGCTGTGGTAAGTAATTCTTGTATTTACCTTGATAAATAAGGGTATTTATTATACAAAAGTTTATTTTTGTCAAAAAGATAAAAAAAGCTTATATAATAGCAGTTATTTGACCATAATTTATATAATATTGTCAATATGTCAAACATAAAAAACCCTTATTGTATAAGGGTTTTTTATGTTTGACTAGGCTAAAATTTATGTTATAAGTATTGACTTTTTTAGCTCTTTATGCTAATATCTAATTAAGTCCTAACATCTTATGTATAAGGGCTTTTTAATTTGAAGAGTAATATTTATTTTTCAAATTAAATTTCTTCTTTATTAAGAAGAGACGTTGGTAGATCGTAACTACCGATTATGGATAAAAAAGGAATTATAAATTATTTGCAGTCAATTATAGCAATACCAGTGCTTGCCATAGCGGTTCCTTTAACAGGAATACCAACATTACCAAGTTTGGCTGCAACAAATAATACTCCTTTGGAAGAAAAATCTGCGATAATAACGCAAGAAGAAGTATCCCAAAAGGAGAAAGCAGAGCTTATAGATAGTTTCTTTAAGAAATATAATGCTCCGCTCGAAGGCTATGGAATGAAGTTCGTTGTCGAATCTGAGAAGAATAATATTGATTGGCGCTTACTACCAGCTATCGCTATGCGCGAAAGTACTGGAGGTAAACATGCTTGTAAGAGTGTCCCCAACAGTGTATTTGGTTATGGGTCATGTAAAATCAGTTTCGAATCTATTGATAAATCTATAGAAATTGTCGCGGCAAGTATAGGAGGTAATAATTCTAAGACTGCTCATCATTATAGTGGCAAAACAACGACAGGAATCCTTAAAAAATACAATTCTGTTATACCTAAATATACGAACGAGGTAATAAGAATTATGAAAATGATTAAGGATGATGGACAAGAAATAAAATAAAAGTAAAACCCCTAGATCTCTATCTCTTGGGGTTTTATTTTTGTCTTAAATTTTCTTTACGGTCTCTATAGCTATACTTTTCTCGCCATTTCTTAGGGTTACTTTACCTTTCAGTGCAATGATATTATCTTTTATTAGTATGTCTTTCATGGTTTCAAACAATTTACTAAATACAACCGCCTCTATATTGTCTGTAAAATCAGACAGTGTCAAGAAAGCCATTCTGGTATTATTTTTAGTAGTTACAATTTTTATATTATCGACAACACAAGCAACAGTAACTACGGAATCAGCTTTAATTTCTGGTGATTTTATTTTAGAAATTAATGTTCCAAATTTTTCAATTTTATCTTTATATTCATTAAGTGGATGACCAGAAATGTAAAGACCTAACAATTCCTTTTCCCAAGATAATTTTTCTTTCATACTTGCTTCTTCGTATTTATCTAAAACAATACTAGCCTTTACTCCACCAATATCTACAAATAATGAATTTTGATTACTGGATTCTTTTGATTCTTTATTGAAAGAAAGAAGCTTTTCTAGATTGTTTATTATCATATTTCTTTCAGATAGTTCGTCCATTGCCCCACTTTTAGCAAGTGCCTCGACGGATTTTTTGTTTAAATTTTTATGATTTATTCTTTCGAAAAAGTCTTCAATATTTTTAAATCTACCTCTTTCTTTTCGTTCTTCTATTATTGCGTCTGCTATATCTCCACCAAGATTTTTAATAGTATATAAACCAAAACGTATAGTTCTTCCTTCTTTTTTGTCACTACCAATAATTACAGTAAAACCACCAAAGCTTTCGTTTATATTAGGTGGTAAAACTTTTATACCCATATTTTCACACTCATGAACTATTTCAGCGACTTTTTCTATATCACCAGATTCAGAAGTCATTACTGAGGTCATGTATTCTACGGGATAATTTGCTTTCATGTATGCAGTTTGGTAAGCAACAAGACCGTAAGAGGCAGCGTGAGCTTTATTGAATCCATAAGCTGCGAAGGGCTCTATCAAATGCCAAAAATCTTGCGCTTTCTTTTCTGTCATTCCGTTTTTAACAAAACCTTCTAGGAGTTTACTTTTTTCTGCTTCCATTACTTCTGGGATCTTTTTACCCATTGCTTTACGAAGTTTATCTGCTTCAAGCCAAGAATAACCAGCAAGTTTTATCGCTATAGCCATAACATCATCTTGGTAAGTTATTACACCAAAAGATTGATCAAGAATATCTTTAAGTCTTGGATCTAGATATGTTACAAGTTTTGGATTGTGTTTTCTTTTTATGTATTCTGGTATAGATTCCATTGGGCCAGGACGATACAAAGCAACCATTGCATTTATATCATGTATAGTAGAAGGTTTTAGCTCTTTCAAGTATCTTGTCATTCCTGAACCATTCAATTGGAAGAGTCCCATTGTTTCGCCACGAGCGAGCATTTCAAAAGTCTTTTTATCATCGAGGGGAATTCTATCTATATCAATATCGATATTATGTATTTTTTTAACAAGCTTTACTGCAAGAGCAAGAATAGCTAAGTTTTTTATTCCTAAGAAATCAAATTTTGGTAAACCTGCATCTTCGATACTATACATATCATATTCTGTTATTATGTTTCCACCTTTGGGATCGTATTGCGTAGGAGTAAATTCATAAAGTGGACGAGGAGCCATCACGACTCCTGCTGCATGTACGGAAATATGACGAACACAACCTTCCATCTTTTTAGCGAGGTTTATAATTCTTTTTGTATCAGGTTCTTTTTTGTAAGCATCTTTAAGCTCGGGGATTATTTTCATCGCATGATCTATGGTCATAGGCATTCCTTGTGAACCAAGAGGAATCATACTTGATATTCTTTCTCCCACAGCATATGGGTAGCCAAGAGCTCGAGCTACATCACGTACAGAACCTTTCGCCATCATCGTTCCAAATGTACCTATTTGCGCGACATGGTCTTCTCCATATTTCTTTTTTGCATATGCTATAACTTCATCACGTCTGTTGTCTGCATAATCCATATCAATATCAGGGAGTGAAGGACGTTCTGGATTTAAAAATCTTTCAAATGGGAGTTTGTATGCTATGGGATCAACTTTTGTAATCCCTGTGAGGTATGTGGTGAGTGATCCAGCGACAGATCCTCTGATGTTTGTGTATATACCGTTTTCACGAGAGAAGCGCAAAAGGTCTGAAACTACAAGAAAATAAGCAGGGTAACCCTTTTGTTTTATTATTTTAAGTTCATACTCTAATCGGTCTAAATATTCTTTTGTTTGTGGAAGTTTACGGAATTTAAAGCCCTCATATGCAAGTTCTCGTAGCATTTCATCTGCGGTTTTTCCTTCTTCTATAGGGAAGTCAGGAAAGTATGCTTTACCAAGTTCAAGATCGTAATCTTCGCATAAGTCTGCAACTATCTTTGTATTATAAACAGCTTCCTTACAATCACTAAAATATTTAAGAGCTGTTTCTTCGTCTATTAAAGAAAAGTCATCTTCTGGAAATTCAAATCTCGTACCTTCTTTACTATCCATTGCACCTGTATTTACTTGTAGTAAGGTAGAATGTGCTTCATGATCATCTTGGCATAAGTAATGAGAATCTTGCCCAGCAACAACTTTAATATTCCATTTTTTTGAGAGAGCAACTATTCCGTCACGAAGCTTTTTATCTCCCTCTACATGTGCGTGAGAATGTACTTCAAGAAAATAATTCTCACGACCAAAAATTTCTTGGTGTTCTTTTATAAGTGAATCTATTTTTTCTAGATTATCTGCAAGAACAGCTTGAGAGAGCTCACTTCCCATACAACCAGAAAGGCAAATAATTCCTTCAGAATATTTACGTAGGATTTCTTTATCCATTCTTGGTTTGTAGTAATAACCTTCTAAGTTTGCGATAGTTACAAGCCTCATTAAATTCTTGTATCCTTGTTTGTTTTTTGCAAGAAGCGTGAGGTGGTAACGCTTATTGTCAACACCAGGTTCTTTATCAAGTCTTCCACGTTCTGCTATGTAAGCTTCTACTCCGATTATTGGTTTTATCCCAGCTTTATGTGCTTCTTTATAGAATTCAATAGCACTATACATGTGACCGTGATCAGTAATTGCAAGAGCTGACATACCTTGTTTTTTAGCCTTTTTAACCATGTCAGAAACTTTTGAGAGACCATCAAGTAGGGAGTAATGGGAGTGAGTATGTAAATGTATAAATTTTGAGTCTAGATTTTTTTCCTCCATTTCTAGAGTATACCAAATTATGATAGAATTTCTAAATACAAAAGATGACAGATAAAAAGTATAAAATTGGTATAGATGAAGTGGGGAGAGGGCCTATAGCAGGGCCAGTGGCAGTGTGTGCTTTTCTTGTGAAAGATGATAAATTTTTATTTTCTTGTACAGATGAGAATTTTATAAAAGAAAATAAACTTTCAAAACTTAGAGACTCAAAGAAGCTTTCAAGAAAGCAAAGGGAAGAGTGGTCACTATTCCTACACGAAGCAAAGAAAAATAATCTTTGTGATTTTGTTGTTTCATTTGTATCTCCAGAGAATATTGATAAATTTGGTATTGCAAAATGCATACAGAAAGCGTTAGATGAATCATTGAAAAAAATTACTTCGCAGGAAATGCTTTTAATGAGATCTTCGTACGAGGGGGACGGAAGCGGTGCCAGACCATCATTAAAAGCATTTACTGCTTCGTTTAATGTTTTGCTCGATGGAGGATTGCATGCTCCTAAAGAATACATAAATCAAGAAACTTTTATAAAGGGGGATGAACTTCACCCAGTTATATCACTTGCTTCAATCGTTGCGAAAGTTTCGCGTGATAGAGTGATGGAAAAATTCGCTAAAGAATATCCCGAATATATTTTTGAAAAGCATGTAGGCTATGGAACCAAGGCTCATTATGAAGCCATAAGAAAGTATGGCCAAACACCAATTCATCGCAAGACGTTTATTCATTAGTAAATTTTTATGATACAATCATCTATATGAAAATAAATTTTAAAAAACCATTGAATAATAAGGATATTTTGTTTGTGAAAGTAAATTTTAATAACAAAGATGAAATTATAAAAGAAAATAATATTAAAACTTTGTATTTAAAATGTGACGAAAAGATGACCTTACGTAAGTTCTTTTTACTTACTAGGAAGATGATAATTTTGGCTAGGGGGAATAAGGTGGATAAACTGGCTTTTAATTTTTCAGATTTTATTTTTGATTCAATTAAAATTTCTAAAAATGAACTAGCTGAGATAGTAGGCACACAACTTAATTTTGCTAATTATGAATTCTTAGATTACAAGACGGAGAAGAAAGATCTTTTTACTGGTATAAAAGAAATTTTCATTTCAAATACAACACCAGAAATAAATAAATATATTTTAAGAGGTCATAATATTTCAATTGAGGTGAATAAAGCTAGGACTATTTCAAATATTCCAGGTGGTGATATGACTCCTACAATATTAGCAAATAAAGCGAGGGAAGCTGTAAAAGGTTTACCCGTAAAAGTTACAGTATTTGGTGAAAAAGAAATGGAGAAACAAAAAATGCGTGCGATTCTTTCTGTTGGTTGTGGATCAGATGAAGAGTCTAAATTTATAATAATGGAATATTTTGGTGGAAGTAAAAAGGATAAACCAATTGTTCTTGTAGGGAAGGGGGTTACATTTGATACAGGTGGAATAAATATAAAGCCATTTGGTGGTTTACTGGGTATGAATATGGATATGTCTGGAGGAGCATCTGTTATTTATACATTAGCTCTTGTTGCAAAAATGAAATTAAAAAAGAATGTTGTTGCAATTATTCCTGCTGTTGAGAATATGGCTTCAGGTAAAAGTTATCGACCTGGAGATATTGTTCATTCTATGTCTGGTAAGACCATTGAAATATTAAATACTGATGCAGAGGGTCGTGTTATTTTAGCTGATGCTCTTACGTATGCAAAAAAGTACAAGCCAGAAGTTGTGATTGATGTCGCAACTTTGACAGGTGCTGCTTGTGTAGCATTAGGGGATTATGCTTCTGCTATTTTTACAGAAGAAGATGATTTATCTAAAAAATTTGAAGAAATAGGAGAGAGAACGGGGGATTATCTTTGGAGGTTACCATTATGGGAAGAATATGAATCTGGTATAAAGGGTAATGTCGCGGATCTCACAAATATTCACAATAAAGAATCTCGTTACGGAGGAGCTATTTATGCAGCAAGTTTTTTGAATCAATTTATAAAGGGTGAAAGGTGGGTTCATATAGACATAGCACCTCGTATGGTGTCTAATTCTTCAGATAATCTTTCTTCTGGATCACTTGGTACACCCATTAGAATGTTATTTAAATTCATAGAGGAGAGTAAATAGTTATTCTAAGCTCTTATTTTATAAGCCTTTTTACAGATTTTAGAACTTGACAAATCTATTTAAATTTGCTATAATATAAGTATGAAAAGTAAAACAATAAAAAACTTAATAGTCATCGGAATTGTTTTTGCAGCTTCACTTGTTTTTAGTAATAGTGTTTCTGCTGCACGTTATTATGATTCTGATTACACAGAAAATTTTAGATTTTATGATACAGGATATGGTATTTACCCTGTGTATCACCCAGAAGCTGAAATTTATTCTGGTGAATCATATAGAAATAATTCTGACCAATATAACAATTATTATGAAGACCCTAATAGTTCAAATACTAGTAACTCAAGTTATACATCAAACTCCACTTCAAGTAATAATTCAGTAAAAGAAGATTCTTCTTCAGAAAAGTCTGGTAGTTATTTAGGTTCATTATTTAGTTCTAATTCTAAATCTAGCGATAATCTTTCAGATAATGAAGAAGATGAAAACAGTAATTTGCTCGGAGCATCCTCTTTAGATGGAGTAACTGCTTTGTCTTTATATGGTTCTCATAGTTTCATGCCTAGTTCAATTTGGCAATGGATATTTGTATCATTTTTAATTCTTGTTCTTATTATTTTGTTTAGAATAGTAATGAATAATTCAGATAAAAAGAGTCACTAAAAATAAATCCCCCAATTGGGGGATTTATTTTTAGGTCTTCCTTTTTTGTTAATTTTTTGTTATTATGTACAAACTAGTTATTTGATTTTTTAAATTAAATAACTAGTTATTCCGTGGTAGCTCAGCGGTAGAGCGGTCGCCTGTTAAGCGATTGGTCGTAGGTTCGATCCCTACCCACGGAGCAGATAAATTTGGTGAAAGCGACCTGTCCGCGTCCTCAAACCATTAAGTAGAATATAGACTTAGGACGGGGATAAAAATTGGTTAAATTCGTCCGATTCCCGTCCATTTCGTCGTTCCTGTTTTACGTTTATTTTTATAGAAATAATAGGTTCGATTCCTATCCTTGGTATTCAAATTTAAAAGTTATATATGTATACATTAGATAAACATAATATTGGAAAAATTGCAGAAAGGATTGTTATGAATGAGTTAGAATATCATGGCTACAGGGCAACAGATTTAAATAAAGATGGCCTAAGTGCTAATTCAGATATTTTAGCTGTTAAAAATGGAAAAACTTGGCAGATTCAAGTGAAAGGGGCTACCAATAAAGCTAAAGATAGATGGTGGATTCAGTATGGACATTGTAATGAAAAAACGATCAATAAGGAATCCGCTATCTTTAATAGTAAAGATTCTTTTTATATTGCTGATTATGTTGCTCTTGTCGCAATAAAAAAACCATCTGATTATCGTGTATTTATTATGCCAACAGAAATGGCAGAACGAGCAGCACAAATGAATATGGATAGATATTATAGAAAACCAAAGGTTAGTGATGGTGGAATTAGAAAACCAGGCAAAATTTGGGTTAATATTGAAGGAACAGATCGTGAGAGACAAAAAGATCTTTTGTTAGATAAAGAGCGTGAAATATTACAGAGTAGTGAAAATAAATGGGATTTAAATTAAGTTTAAAAGTTAGAGCCCGATTGTTAGAGCAGATAAATTTGGTGAAAGCGACCTGTCCCTGTCTGAGAAGGTCGCTTTTTCCTTACAGGTAAATTATTGGAAAATATCTAATATTATGAGATAATATATCAGTATGGTACCAACTCAACTAGCTAAAAAAATACAGATTAAATTTGATTTGAATCATATATATGCAAAAAATATTGCATATTCAATTTCAAACATAGAAAAACTTTCTTTTGAAGAGATAGGCATTTTAATCAATGATAAACCAAAACCATTTGTTAAGTGGGTTGGAGGAAAACGTCAACTTCTTGAACAATTTAAATTAATGAATTTATATCCTCCAGAAAAGTTTGACCCTAAAACTGGAAGGTATTTTGAACCATTTGTAGGTGGTGGGGCTGTATTTTTTGATCTACTTCCCAAGAAAGCATTTTTGTCTGATATGAACAATGAACTTGTTATTACTTATAATGTAATAAAAAATGGTGTTGAATTTTTAATTAAATCTCTTAAAAAACACAAAAACACAAAAGAATATTTCTTAAAAATAAGAGCTAAAGACCTAAATAAACTATCAGATATAGAAATAGCTTCTCGCTTTATTTACTTAAATAGAACTTGCTTCAATGGTCTATATAGAGTGAATTCGCAAGGTGGATTCAATGTTCCTTTTGCTGGAAATAAGAATCCTTTAATTTGTGATGAAATTAATTTAAGAAAAATATCAAAAGCTCTTAAGAGTGTGGAAATTAAGAAACAAGATTATAAAGAAGTTTTAAAGAGAGCAAAAAAAGGAGATTTTGTTTATTTTGATCCTCCTTATTATCCTATAAATAAAACATCCTCATTTACTTCATATACAAAAGAATCTTTCCTAGAGAAAGAGCAAATAGAACTTCGTGATACTTTTGTAGAATTAACAAAACGAGGTTGTTTTGTAATGCTTTCAAATTCTGATACACCTTTTATAAACAAAATTTATAAAGAAATAGAAATTAAAGGTAAATTAATAAGAATAAACAAAGTATATGCAGGTCGTGCTATTAATTCTGATGCTTCTAAGAGAGGAAAAATCTCAGAGGTATTAATAACTAATTACTAAATGAAGTACACAAAATTTACAATAGAAAATTATAAGGGAATTAAAAAATTGGAGTTAGATTTGTCTATTCAACCTGAACATAAAATATATACATTAATTGGATTGAACGAATCTGGTAAAACTACTATTTTAGAAGCTATTAATGATTTTGAAATGGAAGTTCCAATAACAGAAAGACATAAATTAATTCCTAAAAATGCAGCCGGGGGTTTTTCTGGAGATGTTACAATAACAGCCAGATTGGCTTTTTCAGAAGAAGATAAAAAGAAAATTTGTGATTTTTTAAAAACAAAAATTAAATTTAAAGAAGTTATTATTGATGATTCCTTTAATTTTGAAAGGAAATATTCTTTTGAAAATTCAGAATCAAAAGATTCAGGAAGAAAGTATTGGCAATTTATAAAAATAAAAAAGACAGCTAAATCAAAGTCTACTGTATTAGATGAGGTTCTAAAAAATGAAGTTTGGACATTTATAAAAAATAATCTTTTTCCAGAAATAATTTTTTATAGAGATTTTTTGTCAAAATTTCCAGAAAAAATATATCTTGAACCATTACCAACAGAACCTAAGGAAAAGGAATATCTTTCAATCATACAAGATGTGCTTGTATCAATAAAACCTAACTATGACGTTCAAATTAGTTTATTAAATAGACTAAAGGATCTTACAGATGCAAATAAGCAAGCTCTTGAAGCAGTTGAAAACGAGATTGGAGCAAAAATATCAGAAGTGGTTTTTGATGCATGGAGTAAAATACAAAATGTAAGTAAAAAAGAGATAATAGCAAAAACTGATCAAGAAAATGGTAGATACTATATAAAACTTAATGTAAAAGATGGTCGCCAATCATTTGCTGTTTCAGAAAGAAGTTTAGGTTTTCGTTGGTTTTTTACTTTTTTATTATATACAGAATTTAGAAAAGAAAGAATAAAAACTACTGGTGCTACGGGTGAGATTCTTTTTTTACTAGATGAACCTGCTTCTAATTTGCATCAAACAGCACAAAAAAGTCTCTTGGGAGTTTTTGAAAGTATAGTAAAAAAGTCACGTTTGGTTTATACAACTCATAGTCATCATTTAATTAATCCTTTGTGGCTTAATGCTTCTTATATTATTAAAAATAAAGGTTTAAAATATGGAGAAGAAGACAGTGATTTTACCTCGAAAAAAACTGAAATAGAAGCTTATAAATATAAACAATTTGTTTCTAGTTATCCTACACAAATTGATTATTTTAAACCCATACTAGATGTATTAGATTACCAACCAGGATTATTGGAGATGGTCCCTAATATTGTTATCACTGAGGGAAAGTTTGATTTCTTTACTTTTAAATATTTTAAGGAAATAATATTTAAAAGTAATTCTGATAATTTTAATTTTTATCCAGGACATGGTGCGTCCGGATTGGATTTGCCAATTGCTCTTTATGAATCATGGGGTAAAAAGTATTTAGTATTGTTAGATTCAGATAAAGAAGGAAAAGAACAAGCTTTAAGATATATTAAAGATTATTCTTCCAGTGATCGTATTTTTACTCTTGAAAATATTGATACCTCTTTTAAAAATTTATTTACAGAAAAATTATTTACAGAAGAAGAAAAAATATCTATTTGCAAAGAATTTAATTCCCAAATAAAAAAGTATGATAAAAGTGCTTTTAATACTGGAATACAAATTCTTTATTCGGAAAAAAGAATACCAGTTTATATTGAAGATAAAACAAAAGAAAAATTTAAAAAAATTGTAGATTTCTTAATAGAAAAATTCAAATAATATGAAAAAAGATTTTAACAAATTAACTGATACTTTTAAAAGTTCAATTAAAACTTGGGACTATTTTGTAAACTGGAAAAAAGTTTTTTCAAATAAATCAGATCTAGAAATAACCCTCAATAAGCTAAATTATTTGTTAGGTAAAGAGAATTTAAAAGATGAATTTAAAAAACTTTTTGTATCTAATCCTGATATAATAAAAGCTCTCCCTGTATTATTGGCTGTTAGAGAAAATAAACTTGAAATATTTGATAAAAAATCGAAGAACTCCGAATTTTTTGATTTTTCAAAAACAGAAAATGATTATGAAAAATATTTTATATTTCTTCAAAACTCTGGGCTTGCTAAACTTTTTCAAAAAGATGGAATTAAAAATCTTGTTGATTATGTAATGGGGGTAGAAGTTGGATTAGATAGTAATGGAAGAAAAAATAGAGGTGGTTCTTTAATGGAAGAAATTGTTGAATCTTTTATTGTTGATTTTTGTAAAAATAAAGGATTTGAATATATTGCTCAAGCAAGATCTAGCGCAATAAAAAGCAAGTGGAATGTCGATGTAAAAATAGATAAATCAGAGAGAAGTTTTGATTTTGCTATTTATAATCCAAAAAATAAAAAGATTAAACTAATTGAGACCAATTTTTATAATGGTGGTGGATCAAAATTAAAAGCTGTATGTGGAGAGTTTAAAAGTCTCTATACAGAACTAAAAGATCAAAATATAGATTTTATTTGGGTAACTGATGGATTAGGATGGTTTACTACAAAAAGACCGTTGGAAGAAACATATAATCACAATGAATATGTTTTTAACTTGAGTATGCTTGAAGAAGGAATTTTGAATGAACTAAAGTGGTAAAATTAAACTAATGGCTAGCAAAGAATTAAAACTTCATCCAGATAATTTTGAGATGGAATGTACCACCGTCTGGGCTTTTCCAAGGCGTGGTAGTTGGGCTACACATTCATCTGATTGGCGAGGTAATTGGTCTCCTGAAGTAGTAAGAAATCTAATACTACGTTATTCAAAAGAAAAAGATCATTTATTAGATTGTATGATTGGAGGAGGAACTACTGCTATTGAGGCAAAAATTCTTAATCGTCATATCACTTGCATTGATGTGAATGAAGAAGCAATAAAAAGAACTCAAAAATCACTTGAATTTGAGGTAAATAATAAAGCAAAACAAAGAATAATAAAATGTGATGCTAGAGATATGAGTTTTATTAAAGATAATGAAATTGATTTCGTTTTAACTCATCCCCCTTATGCAGATATAATTAAATATAGTGATGGAAAACTTAAAGATGATTTATCAAATATTCACGATATTGATGATTTTGTTGATGAGGTAGAAAAGGTTGCAAAAGAATTATACAGAGTTCTAAAACCAGGTAAATACTGTGCCATTTTAATGGGAGATACTAGAAGAAATAAAATGTATCAACCACTTGCTTTTAAAGTTATGGAAAGATTTTTAAAAGTAGGATTTAAACTTAAGGAGGATATAATAAAGCGACAATTCAATTGTAAGGCTACTGGATTTTGGGTTAATAAAT
>CAZUUH010000015.1:0-11047 GCA_964623415.1 uncultured Candidatus Saccharibacteria bacterium
TATGTATTTCACTTATATCCTCGAATGTAAAGATAAACTTTATATATTGGGTGTACTAATAAAAATGATATAATAATTCTATGGAGCAAAATTTGTGTAGTGTATTAGTTTCTTTGATTGCGATAATTTTTGTTTTTCTTTTTGTTGTAAAGAAATTTAGTAATCAGATTGAACGCTTGCTTGGTAATCGTTTTAAAAATTTAATTGAAAGGTTTACTAATACTCCAGTAAAAGGAGCTCTTGTTGGGATGGGTGTTACTTCAATAATCCAATCAAGTACAGCCGTTACTGTTATGCTTGTTTCTTTTGTGGATGCAGGTATTTTAAGTTTTACTAATAGTCTTGGTGTTATGATAGGTTCAAACGTTGGCACAACTATAACTTTGCAATTGGTTGCTTTTAAGGTTTTCGATATTGCACCATACATATTAATATTTGGTTTTATTTTAATGAACATAAAATCTAAATATAATAAGATTCAGTATTTAGGTAAACCGATATTTTATTTTGGGTTAATATTTTCTTGTTTATTTGTAATATCTGTTTTAGTAAATAGTTTTGGAGAGAATAGTATTGTGACTTCTTTGATAAGCAAGACATCAAATATTTTCTTTGCTATTTTTGTTGGTTTTGTTATTTCTAATATTTTACAATCAAGTTCTGTTGCAACTAGTTTAATTATTATTTTTACAGCTAGTGGTATGTTAACTTTTGTTCAAGCTTTTGGAATTATATTAGGAACAAACATAGGCACAACAACGACAGCTCTTCTAGCCTCCATTGTTACCGGTAAACAAGGTAAGAGGGTGGCATTATCACATTTCTTGTTTAACTTTTTGGGAGTTATTATTTTTCTTCCGTTTGTGAATATTTTTGCTGATTTTATTAATAAAATAAACATAAATCTAGCAGGGCAAGTTGCAATTTCTCATTTGATTTTTAATTTATTAATCGCAATTGTATTTATTGTAGCCATTAAACCTTTTACAAAAATCATACTAAATATTATTAAATAAAATTGTATTTATATTTGGTTTTTTTGATTAATTATTATAATTAGTAGTCCTACTTTATTTGTAGTATACTTTTAGGGTCGTTAAATTAGTTTAATTTATACAAAAATTTATGGGGAATTTTGATAGAAATGACAGAGGGGGTAATAGAGGTGGAGGTTTTAGGGGTGGAAACGGAGGAGGCCGTAAGAGTTTTGGTGGTGGGAATAGGGGCCCTGTGACAATGCATAAGGCTGTATGTGATGAATGCCATAAGGATTGTCAAGTTCCATTCCGTCCATCAGGAGATAAGCCTATATATTGCAGTGAATGTTTTGGGGGTAAGAAGGAAGGGGGTAATCGCAATGATCGTGGCGACAGAAAGGATTTTGGTAGTTTTAAGCCAAGAAGAGATTTTGAAGAGAATAGGTCAAAACCTTTTGTACAAAATAACACAGGCTTAAATATTGGAGAAGATGTTAAAAAGCAATTGAGTGAGATGAATCTTAAATTAGATCGTTTGATAAATGCGATAGAAAGTATTTCTGTTCCAAAATCTACAGTAGCGAAAGCTCCTATTTCAAAAGTTGAAATAGTTCGTAGTGTAACTAAGGCTTCTGTTAAAAAAATACCAGCTAAGGTTCTATCTAAAAAAGTAATAACAAAAAAGAAGAAGTAATTATTCTATATAATTTAATTTATAATAAAAATACCCCTGACTTGGGGTATTTTTATTTGGATGTTTAAACGAAGGTTAGTGCGATACCAGTTTTATTTGCACGTCCTGTTCTACCGATCCTGTGTATATATGTATCGTAAGTTTGAGGGATTTCATAATTTATAACATGAGTAACATTTGGTATATCGAGACCACGAGCTGCAACATCTGTGGCTACTAGGATATTTAATTCTCCTTGTTTGAATTTAAGTAAAGTTCTCTGGCGATCATTATGTCTTTTATCTCCATGTATACTTCCAGCTTTGTAACCCATTTTTATAAGATCTTGTGATAATTTTTCTACAGAATGTTTCATCTCAGAGAAAATCAGTACTCTTTCAAATTCCTTTTTCTTTAAAAGAAGGTTTAATACTTCTAATTTATTTTCTCCTTTGTTCATACGGATCACATCTTGTTCAACATTTTTTGAAGTATCTCTTTTTTTAACTACAATTTTAACGGGGTTGTTTGCAAATTTTTCTACAAGCTTTTCTATTTCTTTAGGAAGGGTAGCAGAAAAGAATAAGCTCTGATGTTCTTTTTTGATATTATTTAAAATGAAAGTAATGTCATGCAAAAATCCCATATCAAGCATTCTGTCGACTTCATCTAATACAATTAATCCAAAACTTTCTAAGTGTAATTCTTTGCGTTTTACTAGATCAAGTATTCTACCTGGGGTACCTATAACCACACTCACACCTCTTTTTAAATTTTTTATTTGGCTAAATATTGGTGCTCCTCCTACACACACAGTAGAATATATTCTTAATCCTCGAGTTAATTCTCCTAATTCTTTTTCTGTTTGAATAGCAAGTTCACGAGTTGGAGCAAGTATTATGGCTTGTTCGTTCCCATTTTCTATAATTTTATTTATTATAGGAATAAGAAATGCAGCGGTCTTACCTGTTCCTGTATCTGCAATTCCAAGTATGTCTTTATTTAAAAGAGCATGGGGAATAGCCCTGTCTTGTATTGGACTTGGGTAAATATAATTCTTGTTCGCAATAGCAATTTTTATTTTATTGTCTATCTTGAAATCATTGAAAGTATTTATTGGTAAATAAATTTCTTCTTTTTCTGTTATTGTTGTTTTGCTTATAAACTTAGAGCAATCAATTTTTTCAAAATTATTCCTCCTTCTTTTATTTGGAAATTTTTTATGAAAAGATTTTCTTATGGGTTTACCCGCAAAAGTTTTTTTGTTTTTATACATATAAAAATACGTGTTTCAAAATTAAATATTGAAACACTCTGACACGTAAACAAGGAGTTTCCAATATTTTTAATATATCATTTTTTTGTAGATTTGTCAATAAGATTTAATGTTAGATTTATATTGGTTATTTTTTACAGAAAGTAATAGTTCTTTCTTTACGATTAATTTTTGATATAATTAAAATACTATGAAAAATTATGGAGAAATAAAAAATTTATCATTTGAAAAACCTCTTTTGGGTATATCAGAGAGGACAATGAGTGTACATTATGAGAAACTTTATAAGGGTTATGTAGCTAAATGGAATGAAATAAATGAAAAGTTAAAGACTGTATCTAAGGATGATGCGAATGCAAGCTATTCAGATATAAGAGAATTAAAACTCGAAGAAAGTTTTGTTTCAAATGCAATAATTCTTCATGAAAATTATTTTGATATTTTGGGTGGTGATGGTAAGCAAAGTGGAAAGATTATAGAAATAATAGAAAGAGATTTTGGATCTTTTAAAAATTGGCTTTCTAACTTTAAAGCTGTTTCAATGTCTAGTCGTGGTTGGGGAGTTTTAGGTTATGATTTTAATGATGGTAAACTTAAGAATTTTTTATGTGATGCACATAATCTTTATGGTATATGGGGGGTAGTACCGATTATTGCTCTTGATATGTATGAGCATGCTTATATTATAGATTTTGGTTCAGATAGGGAATCGTACATAGAAACATTTTTGAGTAATCTTAATTGGGCTGTTGTAAATAATAAATATAACAAATGTTTAAGGTAATTTTCAAATCTGTTCTATAGTATAATTAATTATTAATTTAATCAAAAATTATGAAATCATTCAATTTAGGAGAAAAAATAAAAGAAGCGTTGAGCCTTTATAAGAGTAATTTTGTTGTTTTTTTTATGGTATGCTTGTTATTTTTTTATTAAGTCTGTATCTTCAAAAGGAAATATATTTTTATTGATTATTTCCATTTTTCTCTCTTTCTTCCTTACTTATTTAATCATAAAATTTATTCTTTTTATTATTGATGGCAAGAAACCAAATATTTTTTCAAAAGATTTTTTATTTTCTTTTGATGAATTGGGAAATTTTGCTGTAACTTCTTTATTATTTAATTTATTGAGTCTTTTTTTGTTAATACTTGTTGTTGTACCTACATTTCTTGTTCATCAATCAATGGCATTTATAAGGGTTAGTCCGGAGGTATCTTTAGTAATAGCAATCATTTTATATTAATTATAGTCCTTATGCTTTATAGAAGTATAATTCGAGGTCAGCATAATATTGAGATAATTAAAGAAAACGAAGAGGGTGAAAAAGAGGTAAAAGAAATTGAAAATGGAGATAGATTTGAGAAAGAGTCAGAAATTATAAACAAATAATTTAAAAAAAAGAAGAGTCGTTACTCTTCTTTTTTCTGTGGTTTTTCTAGAGTTAAATTTTCAACTTCTATGGTGTCACCAGTTATACGCATTATATCTTTATCTATCTTTCTAAATTCATGGTTTGATTTATTAAAATGATTAATTGTTGTTTCAAGAGCGTTTCCAAGCTTCTGGTGTATATCTTCATAACTTTTTAAATGTTTACCAAGCTCACCAACTCTTTTTACTATATCTTTTGCGCTTTCTTCTATTTGCATCGCTTTTAAGCCTTGGAGGACTGTCTGCAGGTATGCAAGGAAAGATGTAGGGGAAACAATTATGACTTTGTATTTACTTGCAGCTCGTTGTATAAGATTCTCAGTGTCTTCTTGAACTGCACCTATTTTATTTATAAGTAAATCATAATATATCGCTTCATGTGGAATAAACATAAAGGCAAAATCCATAGTGTTATGATCTGGCTGAATATATTTAGATGTTTCAACGATGCGATTTTTCAGATCATTTAAGAAAACTTTTTCAAGTCTATCTTTTTCTTGCTTGTCACTTGTTTCACTTATACGATTATAATTTTCGAGAGAGAATTTTGAATCAATAGGAATTATTTTATCTTTTACAAAGACGACTGCATCCACAATATTTCCATCAGGGAATGGGTATTGCATTTGGTAGCTTCCAGGAGGCATTACATTCTTTAATAATGTTTCTAAATAATATTCACCAAGAACTCCACGTTGTTTTGGGTTCTTAAGTATATCTTGTAAGTTTTTTAATTGGTCTGCAAAGGATACAACTTGTTTGTTGGTTTCATCTAGTCTTGTTATTTTTTCTGTTATATCTGCAATTATACGAGATGTTTCTGTAGACTGATACCGCATAGATTGAGTTATCTCTTTTTGTGATTCGCCAAGTTTGTTGTCTATGGTTCTTGAGAGTTCGTTTATCTGTTGAAGTAATAATTGATTTGCTTCATTATTGTTTCCATTTTGTGTTTTTTTGGAAAAGAAAACAATAGCTACAATAATAGCAATTACGATTATAAGTAAAAGTATAATAATTAAGGTTTCCATGTATTTATTTTAGCATATTTTATCTTAACATTCCCAAGTAATATTTTAATGTATAAATCCAATCTTCCTCATTGTCAGGATTTTGCTCTTTTTGGTAAAGCATCCATTCTAAATAGCCCTTATCAGTACTTAGAACTTCTTGTATTGTCTTACCTGTATATTTACCAAAATTAAACATTGTCATTAAGCTAGGACGTGATGAAATATCGATCATTCTTTCCAGAGCTTTTTCCTCATCTATATTTTCTTGTTCCATTAACTTTTTAAGCAATCTTTCAAAAAGTTTTTCAAGGACTAGCACGTCTCCAAGCGCGTCATGAGCTGTGGCTTCTATCTCTATATCTAGGTAATATCTTAAATATTGTAATTTGTATTGTGGGATAATATTTTCCTTGTCTAGATATCTTGCGACTCTTAGTGTGCATATAAAGTTTGTGGGATGTATATCCTCTTTGTCTATTATTGCAATATCAAATTTTGCATTGTGTGCCACAACAATACTCTCTTTGTCTTCAAAAAGTTTTTTGATATCTTTATAATTTTTACTTTCCTTGAAGTTTGATTTGTCAGCCACCATTTTATTGGTAATGTGAGTTATGGCACTTGCTTCTGGTGGTATAGAAATTTCTGGTTTAAATAATTCACAAAAAATTTCACTTTTCTGTTCTTTGTTAGGGTCGTAAGTTTTGTATGCTAACTGGCAAAGAAAATCCTTTTTAGGCTCATTACCAGTGGTCTCTGTATCAAAAAATATAATTTTTTTCATATGGTTATTTTAACACAAATTTGATATACTATAAATATGACACTACATGAAAATATTAAAAACAATATTAAAGAATCTATGAAATCCGGTGATAAAGTCCGCTTAGAAGTTATGCGCGGTCTTCTTACTGCTTTTGTTAACGAATTAGTTATAAGAGGTAAAACTCCACAAGCTATGCTCACAGACGAAGAAGCACTAACTGTCATAACTCGTTTGTCGAAGCAACGTAAAGATTCTATCGAGCAGTTCACTAAAGGTGGAAGGATGGATCTTGTTGAAGAAGAGTCTTCACAGCTTAAAATCCTTTCTGAGTATTTACCCAAGCTTATGGAAAAGAGTGAGGTAGAAGAATTTGTTAAAAATAAAATTAGCAAAGAATCCAATATAGATACTTCAAAGAAGGGTATGTTTATGGCAACTTTAATGAAAGATTTGAAAGGTAAAGCAGATGGTGCGATGGTAAAAGAGGTCGTTGATGAATTATTTGTTTAATTAAATTTTTATGAAAATTATTTTACGTTGGATTTTAGTTTCAGTTGCTGTTTTTGCAACAACTAAAATTATTTCTGGTATAGAAGTTGATCCTATTTGGGTTGCATTAGTTGTGGGAGCTTGTTTGACACTATTTGATATGTTCATAAAACCAATAGTTAAGATTTTAACCCTACCTATTAATGCACTAACATTAGGTTTATTTTCATTAGTAATAAATGGAGCCTTATTTTGGTTCCTAGCCACACAGATAAAGGGTTTTTCTGTAGATGGTTTTTATTCTGCATTTATGGGAGCTTTAATAGTTTCTATTTTAAATTGGATTCTTAATAAAGTTTTTCATTTTGAATAATAAATATGGAGAACTTGTCTATAAATTTAATTAAAGATCTTATTTCTGAACATGCTATTATTATATATTTTATAATTTTATTAGGTGTTATTATTGAGGGTGAGTTCATAGTTTTGCTTACTGGAGTTTTTGCTTCTTTAAATTCTTTAAATATTATTTTTGCTTTTACTGCGATAGTTTTAGGTGGTTTATCTAAAACTTTTATTGCTTATAGTTTTGGATCTTATTTAAGAAAGAGACATAAAGATAATAATTTTATTCATAGAGTAGAAGGAAGAGTTTGTTCTTTTTTACCAAATTTTGAGAAAAGACCGTTTTGGTCAATCTTTTCTTCCAGGTTTTTATTATTTGGAATAGCTTGGTTCACTCTTGTTTTTTCTGGTTTTAAAAGTATACCTTTTAAAATATATTTTAAAGCTGAAATATTGTCTTTGTTAACTTGGTCAGTTTTTACAATATATCTTGGATATTTCTTCGGTAGTACCGCTCTTAATATAAGTTTAGACGTTAGAAATTTTATTATTTTAATTTTAGCTTTTTTGTTTTTATTTTTTATTATCGAGAAGTTTATTGCTTTTGTTATGGAATTATTTGCGTTAAGTAAAGTTGAAAAATAATTTGATCTTGGCGATATAAAATATATGTCAATTTTTAGTAAAAAGAAAATATGTATAACTCACAACGGAGCATTCCATGCTGATGATATTTTTGCAACAGCAGTTTTATACATTTTGAATAATGGAAATATAAAAATTATACGTACTCGTAATCCAAGGGTCATAGAAAGAGGCGATTATGTTTATGATGTGGGTGGAGAGTATTCTACAGAGAAAAATATTTTTGATCATCATCAAAAAGGTGGTGCTGGTTTTAGGGATGATGGTGTCCCTTATTCTGCTTTTGGTTTAGTATGGAAGAGATTTGGTAATGATATATGTGGAGACGAAGAGGTTGCTTTTCATATAGAAAAGAAAATTGTTGAGCCACTTGATGCTATCGATAATGGTTTTGATATTTATAAACCTTTATATGATGGTATACATCCATACACAATAGTATCTTATCTTATGGCGGAGGCTCCTACTTGGAAAGAAGAAAATAAAAATATGAATAAAATTTTTAAGAAACTTGTCTTAAAAGCAGTTTCTATTCTTAGAAGAGAAATAGTTATTGGGAAGCATGATGTTTTGGGTAAAAAAATAATTATTGAAAGTTATAATAAATCAATAGACAAAAAGATAATTGTTCTTGATCAAAATTTTCCAAGATATCTTTATCAGAATACTCTTTCTATGTTTGAAGAACCGTTCTTTTTAATTTTTCAAAGTGGGCATAGTAGTGTATGGAAGATAGAAGCAATAAGAAAGAATAATCAAACTCTTGAGAGTCGAAAATATTTTCCTGTTTCATGGAGAGGTATTTTTGATATAGAAAAGTTGAGAGAAGTGTCTGGTATAAATGATATATTATTCTGTCATCAAAGTGGCTTTCTCTCTGAGACAGAGACAAAAGATGGAGCAATATCCCTTGCTAAAAAAGCATTATTATCGTAGTCTTTATTTACTATGTTTATTGATGAAATAAAATTTTATGCAAAAGCTGGCCACGGTGGAGACGGGGTTGTTCGTTGGCGCCGAGAAAAGTTTATAGATAAGGGTGGTCCAAATGGTGGTGATGGTGGCCGTGGTGGTGATATATATGCCATTGCAGTAACAGACATTCACTTGCTTGCAAAATACAAACATAAAAAAGAATTTACTGCTTTTGATGGTGAGGAAGGTGCTGGTGGTAGTAGGCACGGTAAAGATGGTAAAGATCTCATTATAGAGTTGCCAGTTGGTTCTGTTATAACAAATATCGAAAGTGGTAATTTTGTTTCTTTAGATAAAGTAGGTCAGAAAGAATTACTTCTTCGTGGTGGAGTAGGAGGGTATGGTAATGAACAATTTAAAACTTCCATAAACACAGCTCCGACAAAAGCTACAAAAGGAAAGAGTGGAGAAGAGGGTAATTTTAAAATCGAATTACAATTGTTTGCTGATGTTGGACTTATAGGCCTACCGAACGCAGGGAAGTCTTCACTTTTAAATACAATAACTAACGCAACAGCAAAAATAGGTAGTTATCAATTTACAACACTCGATCCTAACTTGGGAGATTTTTATGGTTATACAATTGCTGATATTCCAGGTCTTATAGAAGGAGCAAGTATTGGAAAGGGGTTAGGTATAAAGTTTTTACGCCACATAAAAAGAACAAGAATTCTTGCGCATTTAGTTTCTCTTGAAAATGATAATCCTATTAAGGTGTATAAACAGATAAGAAAAGAATTAGAAAGTTACGACAAGAGTCTTACTGAAAAAGAAGAAGTGGTAATTCTTACAAAAATAGATATCCTTGATCTAAGTAAAAAGAAGGATGAAAAAAAGTTGGAAAAAATAAAAAATGATTTTAAAAAGCTTGGGAAGAAGGTTATAATTCTCTCTTTATATGATGATAAAATGATTAAAAATTTGATCGATGGGCTTGTAAAAATTTTGAGAAAATAATATAGTATAAGGACTAAACTAACATGCCCTGTTAGCTCAGCTGGTAGAGCAGCTCCCTCTTAAGGAGATGGTCGTAGGTTCGATCCCTACACGGGGCACAATAGTAAATATAAGGTTAAAATAGAAGCTTGACTTCTTTTTTAATATGTATATAATGTAACTCACAGTCTGATTTTATCTGGCTGTTTTAATTTCTTTGAAATTTAAATAAAGGTAAGAGCTCTCTTTCAACTTTTGTTGTTATGAGAGCAATCATAAATCAAGCAAGTAAGATCTCGCAAGGTTGCGAGATATATTCCACAATGTGTGGAATGAATAACCCGCCAAATTTAAAAAGTTATGGCGAGTTAAACCAGTTTAGAAACAAAGTATTTTTTATTTTGTTTCGTTCTATTTTTAAGTAGAGTTTGATCCTAGCTCAGGATGAACGCTGGCGGCGTGGATAAGGCATGCAAGTCGAACGGACTTTTTTTTTCCAGAGATGAGATTACATCAAGTCAAAGGTCGTTTAAAGTTAGTGGCGAACGAGGTAGTAATACATAGGAACTTCCCCCTAAGTCGTGAACAACTCATCGAAAGGTGAGCTAATACACGATGGTCCCTCCGGGGTAAAGTTTTAACGCTTAGGGAAAGGCCTATGAAGTATCAGCTAGTTGGTGGTGTAATGGACTACCAAGGCTATGACGCTTAGGGGAGCTGAGAGGCTGATCCCCACCGATGGGACTGAGACACGGCCCATACACCTACGGGTGGCTGCAGTCGAGAATCTTCCGCAATGGACGAAAGTCTGACGGAGCGACGCCGCGTGATTGATGAAGCATTTCGATGTGTAAAGATCTTTTATGAGGGAAGAAGTTTATTGACGGTACCTCATGAATAAGGGGCTCCTAATCTCGTGCCAGCAGGAGCGGTAATACGAGAGCCCCGAGCGTTATCCGGAATCATTGGGCGTAAAGGGTGTGTAGGTTGTTGTATTAGTCGTTTGTTAAATCCTCGGGCTTAACCCGAGAACCGCGAACGAAACGGTGCAACTAGAGAGTGTGAGGGGTATATGGAACTCATGGTGTAGGGGTGAAATCCGTTGATATCATGGGGAACACCAAAAGCGAAGGCAATATACTAGCACATATCTGACACTCAAACACGAAAGCGTGGGTAGCGAATGGGATTAGATACCCCAGTAGTCCACGCCCTAAACGATGATCTCTAGTCTTTCGGAGTATCGACCCTCTGAGAGATGTAGCTAACGCGTTAAGAGATCCGCCTGGGAAGTACGGCCGCAAGGCTAAAACTCAAAGGAATAGACGGGGACTTGCACAAGTAGTGGATTATGTGGTTTAATTCGACGATAAACGAAGAACCTTACCAAGGTTAGAAATCAACGTGAAATCCTAATGAAAGTTAGGACCTCGCAAGACTCGTTGACAGGTGTTGCATGGCCGTCGTCAGTTCGTGGTTTGAATTGTTCCCTTAAGTGGGGTAACGAACGCAACCCTC
>CAZUUH010000016.1:0-8018 GCA_964623415.1 uncultured Candidatus Saccharibacteria bacterium
TCGATTCCTAGACGCGAGTGAAGCAGTTCACTCGCTTCTCCCATCAAAAAATCGCCACACTCTTTTTGCTGCGTGCTCTAGTCTAGTACCAGACCATGTCAGGTGTCATAAGGGTATTCTACCATTTTTTATAATTAAAAAACGACCCGTCTAGGTCGCTTTTAAAAAAAGCAAAATTACACATTTTATACGTTTTGCAGACTATTAGCTTTGGAAATTACACACCTTCCCCCCGCAACCTATCTTTGGCTTCTATGATTTTGAACAATTCCTCAAGCGTCTCAGGTTTCTTTTTTGGAGGTATTGTTTTACGTTTTGGTTTCATAAAATCAGGATGACATTTATTTAAATAATATCTCACACAAGCACCATTTTTTTCACCAAGTGCTTTATAAACAAGTACATCAAAAACCATATCATTACGATATTTGAATAATTCATTTACAACCTTACGAATATTAGGATCCTTCTTCATCCAGTTATATACCGTCTTTCTACTTTTTATACCTGTCATATTACAAGCCACAGATATAATTCCTTTTGCTCTTTCAAGATTCTCAATAAACGCAATCTTTTTATATAAAGTTCTTGATTGCTGACCATTCATATAATCGTAAATTTCTTCATCACGAAACATTTTCTTCTTGAGATATTCTTTAATGATTTCTGACTCTTTGATTTCTTTGTTTATATTATCTTCTTCCATAAAATTTTATTTATTAAGTTATAATAATCGACTTAAAATAAAAAACCCAAACCAGATTAATGTTAGGGTTAAACTTCTTCCTTAGAATCAGTTCTTTTAAGGGTTTGCTCTCTGCTTAAACAAAAAGCATACTTATATGTTTATATTATAACTCATAATATAATATGTTAAAAGCAATAAGTTATCCACTTATTGCTTTTAACATATGTAATGGCTATTTTCTATTGAATTTTACAGTTTCTTACTATTACACTTCCGATAGTTGCCCCAGTTACAGTTCCTTGTATTTTTATAGATTGCCCCTTCTTTAATTGAGCTAGTCCTGCTTCTTCTGTTTGATTAAACATACATTGGACCTTATCAAAAGAAACAGACTCAGGAGTTTCAAAAGTTATGTATGCTTCTTTCATTACATCCTTTCCAATAGTATCTACAGTTCCAGAAATTTCTACTAATTTTCCTTTATATAAATTATCACCATTAACTTCATTTGCTTTATATGCCTGCCTTAGAGTTTCAGCACTTAATTTAATTGTTTCAACCTTTTGTTCTAGTTGTTTTTGTGTTGGAGCCTGAGTTTGTGTAGGTTGGGTGTTTTCAGATGACGAACCAACTATTACCAAAACTGCAAGTACGACCAAAACCCAGAACCACCATTTTTTATAAAACTTCTTTTTTGTTTTGTCTTCCATAAAAATTATTTTGCGTTTTATTTAATAAATACCTGTAGCAAGACGCAAAAATCCTACCACTAAGTAGAGACCGAAGTCTCATATATGAGTTTCCTCATACAGCGCGTTCAACGCCCTAATGATAGGGTTTTTATGTTGAACGCGACTTATTCACCATGCCACCGATTTCTCAATGGTTTAGGCTACTCTTATTAACTTGTACAGAAATTATACCTCATTTTTAGAGGTATTAAAAGCTTAGCTTGAATTTAAACTATTGTGTAGTAGAGTTATCCACTAATAAAAACCGACATAATATCGGTTTTTATTAGTTGATAACAATTATTTTGCCCTTTTTCTTGCCTCTCGTGCAGTCTTTTCTTTATGAACACTCTTCTTGATAAGATGTAAATTTCGTAAGCTATCGGTTCCACCATCTTTTAAAGGAATTTTATGATCAACTTCTTTGCCTTTAGGCACTTTTGTTAATCCCTTTTTATCGAGAAAACGTTTAACTGTGGATTGTTTTCTTTTTTCCATATTTAAAAAATATTAAATAATTTTTATCCTACCTTTTGATTACATAAAGGTTTTAATTCCAAGATAAGTTGTTTCTCTCGAATACTCATTTGTGGATCACTACACACTTCTGCTACCCAATAAGCTGGATTATATTTTAATATCAATGGGTTATCTCCATTAATATGAGCGAGGAGTCTTGTTTTAATATCTCCTTTTCCAACATATATCCATTGATTCTGGTTAAATATTCCATATACGCCCATTTGGTTTGCATTTAAAGATTCAATATCTCTTTTACTAAAAAATCTTGATGTTTGTTGAGGGAATGGCATTATTTTAATTTTTAAATTAGTTTATAATATCGACCTAGTTTTAGATGAAAAGTTAATCTGTGGATATCCGCTTGGACTTTCGGGTTTTATTCGGATATAATAGAATTGTAGCGCAATAATATATTTTAATCAATATGCAATCATTAACAAAAAAACAAAAACTTATACTAGATTTTATTAACTCCTATATAGCCGAAAATGGCATCTCCCCCACAAACGATGAGATACGTAAGAAATTCAAGCTCAAGGCTATTTCCACAGTTCATGAGCACGTGAATGCATTAAAAGAAAAAGGATATATAAATAAATCAGAGAATCTATCCAGAAGCATAGAACCAAAAATTGAAACATTTAGAGTTCTTGAAATACCAGTCATGGGAAGTATAGCTGCTGGTCAGCCAATAGAGGCTATCGAGGATAGACAAGATACTATTTCAATAATAAATCCTACTATTAAGAACCCAAAAGAATATTACGCTCTTAAAGTTAAGGGAGATAGTATGATTGAAGAAGGAATCTTCGATGGTGATCTCGTAATTATTAAAAAACAATCTGTTGCTGAAAACGGGCAGACCGTAGTTGCTGTTATTGATGATAATGAAGCAACATTAAAAAAACTATATAGAGAAAAAGATAGATTTAGATTAGAGCCTAGAAATCAATCAATGCTTCCATTTTTCAGAAAAGAAGTTGAGGTAAGAGGTGTTGTAGTTCAAATAATAAGTAATCCAAAACAAGAAGAAGAAAAGAAGCCTCAAAAGAAAACTAAACATGGCTTTAAAACAATAGACCTATTCGCCGGAATAGGAGGAATACGAATGGGGTTTGAAAAAGCAGGTTTTAAAACAACTTTTGCAAATGATTTTGATGCCCCCTGTAAACAAACATATGATCTTAATTTTAAAACATCAAAATTGGTGGTTGAAGATATTAGAAAAGTAGGAATTGATGATCTTCCAGACTTTGATTTTATTCTCGGTGGTTTTCCTTGTCAGGCGTTTTCTATCGCCGGGTATAGAAAAGGATTTGATGATCCTAAAAATAGAGGAAATCTATTCTTTGATATTGCAAAAATTATCAAAGCTAAAAACCCAGAAGGGTTTATGCTTGAAAATGTTAAAAACCTAAAAAGCCATGATGGGGGTAATACATTTAAGGTTATTGAAGAAACATTACATGATTTGGGTTATCATGTTAAAGCTAAAGTATTAAATACTATGGAATATGGGAATGTTCCCCAAAATCGTGAACGTATATATATTGTTGGATTTAAAAATAAAGATTATTGTGATAAATTTGAATTTCCACAACCAGTTAAATTAACCAAAAAGATAACTGATTTATTAGAAAAAAATGTTCCTGAGAAATATTATTACAACGGGAAACCTCTATTTGAAAAACTCAAAAAAGATGTAAAAGAGGAAGGAAAAGTCTATCAATGGAGAAGACAATATGTTAGAGAAAATAAAAGTGGAGTATGTCCAACACTAACAGCAAATATGGGAATGGGTGGACATAATGTGCCAATAATAAAAGATAAGAAAGGAATAAGAAAACTTACGCCTCGTGAATGTGCAAGAATACAAGGATTCCCTGATGATTTTAAGTTGCCTAATTTGGCAGATTCAGCATTGTATAAACAATTTGGAAACTCAGTTAGTGTTCCAGTTGTTGAAGCTGTTGCAAAACAAATGATGAAAGCAATGGAATAATTATTTGATATATTTCTTTATATCATTAAGCATAATACCTTCCTTGTTTGGTATTTTATCTATAATAGATTTATTCATAAAATATTCACCACTCTTTGAACTAGATCTATCTAATAGTTGAAACTTTATAATATAAGTTTTATTTGCTTCTAATTCTGCATCATTTATTTTTACTTTACCTGTCGTATATATTTTAATTGAACTTTTACTATTATTTAAGATTTGAATTTTATTTAAATTTTCAACATATACATCAAGTAATTTATGCTTTTTATTATTATCTAATTTATTTTCTTTCCAACTATATAAATTATTTATTTTTTTATTTAGCCAATCTGAAAAAGGGATTGATTGTGGTAATGTTTTCGGTGTTCGAGCCTCATTTATTTCTTTTACATAAAATGGACTTTCTTCTCCATTACACAAGTTTGAATATTTCATAAAATCACCTGCTAGACAAACTGTAATAAGACTAAGTGATCCTAAGTCGGTATTTTCACGTTTAATTTTTGTAACTGATGATAGATCTTTATTTGAATTCTCTTTTATAAAAACATTATCGTCCATTTTTAATTTGTTATAAACATCTTCTCCAATGACTGTTTGTTCAAAAAATGGCAATAAATAATCACTATCAAGATTTGTTTCTACCATCACAAGATATTTCTTGTCATAGCCTTGGTTTCTTAAACTAACCATATACTGTCCCTTTTTGAATGATTTAACTTCAATTTGGGGAGCATTTTTTAATACGCACCATTTATTTACATACTCAACAAATGGTATTGCTTTTGTTCCAACTTTTACACCTAAAACATCTGGAGCTATTCCAGATTTTTTGGGGTCATACTCATAGTAATCAGATATGACTTCTAATTTCTTTGCTATTTGAGGAAGAAAATACTTATTGAAAATTACACTTTCGGGGATAATATTAATCCAGCGATCAAATATACCTCCAATATAATCACTCTTTCCACTAAGGCCCCCATACATTCTGCCTCGTTGAGCCATTGAACAAACAAAATAGATGTATGGAATAACATCTTGCTTGGTGATCATAATCTTTGGATTTTTACTCATATTTCTAAGAATATATTCTTTTTGAGAAAAAGGCAATGAAATTATTGACTTGTTTACCTTTGTGCTCTGTTTCGATGTATTCACTAGACTTCGTGTGTGTTTGCGGTATGTTGTGTGTTGCATGGATAATTTAGTACAAGAACCCATTAAATACTGCCTATATGCACGCAAGTCGAGTGAAGCTGAGGAAAAGCAAGCACTTTCAATAGATTCCCAAATAAAGGAAATGTTGGCCTTGGCGCAACGAGATGGGCTTAATGCAATAGAAATGTACCGAGAATCTCACTCAGCAAAAGATTGTGGGCAAAGACCAGTATTTAATCAATTACTTGCTGATATACGTTCTGGAAAATTTAATGGGATTCTTGTGTGGCATCCAGATCGCCTATCAAGAAACGCTGGTGACCTTGGAGCGATAGTAGATTTACTAGATCAAAAGAAATTAATTGAGATACGAACATACAGTCAAAGATTTACAAATAATCCAAACGAAAAATTCCTCCTAATGATTCTTGGCTCACAAGCAAAACTAGAAAATGATAATAAAAGTATTAACGTAAAGCGAGGATTAAGAACAAGAGTGGAGAGTGGTCTGTGGCCAAGTGTTGCACCCACGGGCTATCTTAACCATCCAGATAGAACTATGAAATGCCATGTGATAGCTGATCCAATAAGATCTCATGTTATACGAATGATGTTTGAGAAAGCTGCATATGAAAAATATAGCATTCGAAAACTTTTTGGGTGGTTAAAAAATGATGTTAAATTTACAACAAGACATGGAAAATATTTATCATTAAGTAATATTCAAGTAATTTTAAGAAATAATTTCTATGCGGGGTTAATAGAATATCCTCGTGGATCAAACAAATGGTATCCAGCTCAACATGAAGCAATAATAAGTAAAGATTTATTTAAAAAAGTTCAGGAAAGATTAGATTTAAATAGAGCAGGAGAAAAAACAGAAAAAGAATTTGCTTTTACTCGTCTTATGAAATGTGGTATGTGCAAATCTGGTATCACAGCTCAGGAAAAATATAAAAAACTTGCTAATGGTAGTACTGCAAAATATATTTATTATGGATGTACAAGATTCCACGATAAAGACTGTAAAAATACATATCTCCGAGAGGAAGATTTGATATCTCAATTATTAGAAATAATAGATAGGATAGATATAAATAATGTTGGTATAAAAAGTAAATTGGAAAAAGAAATTGAAAGATATGGAGAATTTAAAAGCAAAGTGTTAGAAACAACAGCTGAAGAAAAAATTATTCAATCAAAAATAGATGTTAGAAATTATATGAAATATTTACTCAAAGAAGGAACTATCCAAGAAAAACGAGATTTAATGCAATCTTTTACAAGTAAATTGATACTTATAAATAAAAGAATAGTTTTAGAATAAAAAACTAATTTGTATTTTTTGCTTTTGTAATTATCTGTTGTGCTAATTCAATAAAAACTGACCAAAAAATACGCGCATCATCAGGCTCTAGAGTAATACCTGTACTTAACTCTCGTTCTGGGTGAATAAAATTACGATAATTACGCAAAACACTACTTACTTCCTTTATTGGTTTTGTTATCCATTTCAATTCTGTAGCAACATCGATAAAAGGACTTAGTGTCCATTCATTTAGTGGTAATGTCTTACCAGTTTTAAAACCCTTAGGAGCAGCTTTTGCCTTAAAAACTGGACTTTTATCAGAAATTTTATTTATTAGTGCCAAGAATAAAGCTTCTAATAAACCACCCATCATAATCGTTGCGGCAAGAGGAGCTTCAGAGTTAATACATTTTCCTATTTCACTCCATCTATTCATCAGAATGCTTTGCATTTGTGGGCTTGGAGCCAAAGGAGAAAAATCAGGAATTATATCATAATAATTATTCTCTATGGGGTTTGATAATATTTGAGATTGTAAAGATATAAGCGACTTTTTTATTTTTTTTAGTAATTCTAAATATTTATCACGAGATGTTGCCTTAGAAACAAACTCAAGAAGATTTGAATATTCAACTTCAACTATTTTGGTATCTGCTGTTTCAAGTTGCTTACGATAATTATTAAACCAAGCAAGTGCTGTTGCTCTGATTATTTGTAATTCTTCTTTTGATCTTATTTGATTAGTTTTAACTTTTCTTAGAATTTTTACTAACCTATCAACAGCACTAATTGCTTCCTGAAGAACTTCTATTGGAGCATCTTTGTTCATAACTTTTCATTATACTTTCTTATTTTTGTGAGAAACTTTCTTTTGTACTTTTTTATTTTTTACCTGTTTTAATTTTTGAGATGGTCGTTTTGAAGGAACACCACCTGGTAAGGTCATAGCAACCAAGTTTTCTCCAACAGCATTTAGTTTATATTGACCTGCTTCTTCTGCCTTATCAAGATAACCATAATAAGCAGCATTAATTAGTGTTTGTCCTGCATTAGTAGGGCGCTTTCTTTGTGCAAGACGACAAGCATCAACTAAATCTTTTGAGCTTATAGAATACTTTTTCTGTTCTTCTGGTACTTCGAAAGAATAGTAATAAGCAACGACAGCCGCTAACTGTTGATCATTTTTAGGATCTTTGTCGTCAACAAAAGATTTTATATCACGCCATGATTTCTTTACAACTTCTGAAGTTATATTTCCAGATAATTCATGAGATTTAGGTTGTACTATGGATGAGCGTGGTCCTGGAGTTTCAAAAGATATACCGAGTTTTTCAGATGCCCACCTAATTATTCTATCTCTTTCAGTATTATCAAAAGGAGTTAACGCTTCAACAAGAATACGTACTGCTTCTAGGTCATCTTTTTTATTTTCTTTTGGCATATTAATATTGTACTACTAAATACATAAAAATCAATATGGTCTTCTTAATCAATTTTAATACGGTTTATAACCCCTCTAGGTCGCTTGGTACAAAAAACTAGACTGCTGGGAGACTAGGAATCGAACCTAGATTAAAGGCTTCAAAGGCCTCTGTCCTA
>CAZUUH010000017.1:0-7171 GCA_964623415.1 uncultured Candidatus Saccharibacteria bacterium
AAAATATATGTTAAAGAAAGTAAAGAATATTGTTTTGAAACATAAAATAATAACAGTTTTTATTGTTTTAGTTGTTATTGTTTTAAGTTTTCTGTTATTCAAAGATGATAAAAATAGTGAAGCTAGTTACTCTTTTGTAAATGTAAAAGTTAGTAATATAACTAATTCTGTCACAGGTACTGGTCAGGTGGAAGCTTCAGACACTATAAATCTAGGAGCAAAAATTTCTGGAATCATAAATTATGTTGGAGTTAAAGCGGGTGAGACAGTAAAGAAAGGAAAGTTGATAGCTAGCGTTGATTCGAAAGATGCAAGAATAGCCCTAGAGAATGCTCAGATATCTTTGGCTAAGATTAAGAGAATCGATAGTTTGGATCTTGTCAGATCAGAAAATTCTTTAAAGGAATCTTATGATAACGGGTGGAATAAGGTTTCTAATTATATAACAGAAACCACAAGCTTACTTGAAGAAATGCGAGATATATTTGGCAATGAGGGTTACTTAGGTTATAGAAATATTTCTAATTTATCTAGTTCAGGTAGAGATAGAGTTTTTGAAACTGAGAAAATTTATTATGAAGCAAAGAATACTTTTGAAAAATTAGTTAAAGAATATAAAAATACTTCACGGTCTGATTCAAATGATAAAATTACTAGTTTGATTAACCAAGCTTACAAATCTGCGCTTGTTGTAGCTTCTGCTTCAAAAAAGACTGAAGAAACTTTCAATTATGTTTATAATTATTTAGACAATGGAGACAAAACTAGTGCAAGCTCAGCTAGAGCGGATATAAATTCTTGGCTTTTAACTTCAAATAGTCATACGAATAATCTTTTAGCTAGTTATAATAGTGTTCTTGAAAATAATGAGTCATATAGTGATCTTGTATCTGGTGGAGACGAGCTTGATATTCGCTCGGCTGAATTGAACGTCGAGCAAAAGTTAAATGCTTATAATGATTGTTTTGTTTATGCACCATTTGATGGAGTAATAGCGACTATAAATGCTAAGGTGGGAGAAAGTGCAGGATCTAACATAGGGACAATTATTACTAAACAAAAAGTTGTAACAGTATCATTAAATGAGGTTGATATTGCTTATGTTAAAATTGGTCAAAAAGTCTCAATTACTTTTGATGCCGTAAATGATCTTAATCTTTATGGGGTTGTTTCAGAAATGGATGCTGTGGGGACTGTCTCTTCTGGAGTTGTTAATTATGATGTAAAAATTGTTTTAGATAATGATGATGAAAAAGTTAAGGCTGGAATGAGTGCAAACGTGGAAATAGTTATTGACCAGAAAGATAATATACTTGTTTTACCAAGCTCTGCAGTTAAGACAAGAGGAAAAGAGTCTTATGTGGAAGTTATATCAGATAATGGTGAAGTAGTTAGAAAAGATGTAGAAATTGGTATTTCAAATGATACAACAGTAGAAATAATTTCTGGGCTTAGTGATAATGATGAAGTGGTAGTAAGGACATCTGTATCTACTAGTAAAATTAATCCAAAAATGATGGGCGGTCCTGCTATGGGTGGAATAATCAAATAAAATGATTGAAGTTAAAAATATTACAAAAGTTTATAATTCTGGCGGCGAACCATTTGAAGCTCTTAGGGGGGTTAGTTTTAGTGTGAAGGAAGGAGAGTTTGTAGCTATAATGGGCCCTTCTGGTTCTGGTAAATCAACACTAATGCATATATTAGGAGCTCTCGATAGTCCAACTTCTGGTTCATATTTTCTCGATGGTAAGGATGTCTCTAAACTTACAGATGATGAACTTGCTGAAATAAGAAGAGATAAAATTGGTTTCGTCTTTCAATCTTTTAATCTACTTCCAAGAACAACTGTTTTAAGAAATGTGGAGTTGCCTCTAATATATAGTGGAATACCTGAGGAAGAAAGAAGAAAAAGAGCGATTGAATCTCTTCTATCTGCTAGTTTAACAGAAGAACATTTTGATCATTTATCAAACGAGCTTTCTGGTGGGCAAATACAGCGTGTGGCTATAGCTAGAGCTTTGGTAAATAATCCAGCGATAATACTTGCAGATGAACCAACTGGTAACTTGGACACTAAAACAGGAGATATTGTACTTTCAACTTTTCAGAAACTAAATAAAGAACATGGTAGAACTATAATTCTTATTACTCACGAGCAAGAAGTTGCCGAGCATGCGGATAGAATACTTTTTATTCGTGATGGGTTATTATCTGAAGATCCTATAAAGCATCAAAAAAGATTAGCTGGAAAAATATAAATATGAAAACAAAAGATATATTAAAAGAAACATATGGAGCTCTAAAGTCTAATAAAGCTAGAACTGGTCTTACTATGCTTGGAATCATAATCGGGATTTCTTCTGTGATAGCGATGACGGCTATAGGTCAAGGGGCAAAAGAGACAGTTACAGAAAGTATAGAATCAATAGGGGCTAATGTTGTGATGGTTTCTCCTGGAGCTCCAAGATCTTTCGGAGGTCCTAATCAATCTCGTGGTAGTGCAAAGACTCTTACTTTAGAAGATGCTTTGGCTATCGAAAAAGAAGTAGACAATATTTCATCTGTTTCTCGAGTTGTGAGTACGCAAAAGCAAGTAGTTGCCAAGGGGACAAATACAAATACAAGTATCACAGGTACGGAAGCTTCGTATGCAATTACTAGGAATGTGGAAATTGCTGAAGGAAATTTTATAACAGAACAGAATGTTGAAAGGATATCAAAAGTTGCAGTTCTTGGCCCGACAACTAGAGACGATCTCTTTGGTGAAAATATGACAGATGTTATAGGTGAGAGGATAAAGATAGATGGCACTGATTATACTGTTATAGGTATAACTGAGACAAAGGGTGGATCTATGGCAACAGGGGACGATATGGTGTATATACCTTACACTACAGCTCAACGCTACTTAACTGGAGACAAATATTTATCAATGATAAATATCTCTGCTATAAGTTCAGATATGTCAGCTAAGGTTCAAAGTGATATCAATAATGTTTTACTTGCTAAACATAAAAAAACTGAAGAGACAAAAGATTTCAATACTGTAAACCAGGCGGATATCCTTGAGACAACTTCTGACATAATAGGAACGTTTACTGTGCTTCTTGCAGCAATTGCTGGAATATCACTTTTGGTAGGAGGAATAGGTATCATGAATATGATGCTTACAACAGTTACAGAAAGAACTAGAGAGATAGGTTTACGTAAAGCAATTGGTGCGAAAAAAAGGGATATAAATAATCAATTTTTAATCGAGGCAGTTGTACTTACATTTATCGGAGGAGTGATCGGAGTTGTTTTTGGTTGGGTGATTGCTTTTATCGTTGATTCGTCTGGTATTACGAATACTTCAGTATCTATAGGTTCTATTCTTCTCGCTTTCGGAGTTTCAACATTCATCGGAATCGTTTTCGGTTATTACCCAGCTCGCCGTGCTTCAAATCTAAACCCAATAGAAGCTTTAAGATACGAATAAATCGTATTTTGAATATAAATACTAATTTTGTATAATTATATAATATTATAATAATAATCTTTTTATGGTAAGTAAAAAAACAAAAATTAAGGTAGAACCACGTAAACGTATTTCTTGGGATGAATGTTTTATGAAGATAGCTCATGTTATTGCAGATAGGTCTCCTGACCCATCAACTCAAGCTGGAGCTGTGGTTGTTAATGATAAGAATGTAGTTTTGGGTGTTGGTTATAATGGTTGGCCAAGAGGAATCGATATGGATGAACTTCCATGGGAAAGAGAAGGGGATTTTATGAATACAAAATACGCATATGTATGTCACGCAGAAGAAAATGCAATTTATAATGCGAATGGCAAAGTAGATGGTTGTCGTTTATATTGTACTTTGTTCCCTTGTAATGAATGTGCAAAAACAATAATACAAAATGGGATAAAAGAAGTTATATATGAGAGTGATAAATATGCAAAAGTTCCAGCATTTATGGCTTCAAAAAAAATGCTTAAATTAGCAAAAGTTAAATTAAGACAATATATATTAAAATAATATGGATAAAATAATTTTTGGGTTAGTAGGGCAGATGTCGAGTGGCAAGGATACGGTTGCTAATTATATTGTAGAAAAATATGGTGGAATTAGTGTTAGTTTTTCAAAGCCACTTAGAGATATTTTGGACAGACTTTATATGCCACATACAAGAGAGAATATGTCTTTTCTGGCACAATCTTTAATTGATAGATTTGGAAGTGATATATTATCAAAGACTATTGCAACAGAAATAGGTAGAAGCGATAAACAAATGTTTATTTTACCAAACATAAGAAGAGAGTCAGATTATCTGCATCTTAAAGATAAGCACCGTTTTATTTTAGTTGGGATTAATACAGATATTAGGACTTGCTATGAAAGAATGGTTGAGAGAAATCAGAACCCGGATGATATTACGAAAACATGGGAACAATTCCAAGAAGATTTAAAGCTTTCAACAGAAGTTGAGATTGCAGGTCTAGTTCAAAAGTCATCAATAAAGTTGAATAACAATGGGACATTCCAAGAACTGTATAAACAAGTAGATGAAATGGTTTCTAGTTTAATAAAATAATAAACAGAAAATCCGCTTTAAGCGGATTTTCTGTTGTAAATAGCAAATTCTAAATTATAAATATTTTTCTCATCTTTTTTGTATTTTTTATTTTCAACTTTTTCCCATTTATCTTTATCTATGACAGGGAAGTAAGTATCTGCTTCTTTGTCAGACATGTCCACATGAGTTATGTATAACTTGTCTGCTTTATTTATAAAAAGTTTGTATATCATTCCACCTCCAATGATAAAAGCTTCTTCACTTTCACTCATAGTCTCATTTAGTAGTTTTTCTAATTCATCGGTAGAGTGTACTATTTCTACTCCATTTGCATAAAAAGATTCATCAAGAGTTATCACAATATTTCTTCTATTAAGAAGAGGCCTACCGATAGATAGGAATGTATTTTGCCCCATTATTACAGTGTGGCCAGTCGTAGTCTCTTTGAAGTGCTTCATATCTAGAGGTAAATTCCAAAGAAGGGCATTTGCTTTACCTATTTCATTATTATTCCCGATGGCTGAAATTATGGATAGTATCATATAATTAGTATAACAATATTAAATGTCTCGTTCAACGAGCGAACGAGACATTTGTATTGGTTTACTAGACAGCAATTTCAAAAGAAATTTTGTCGTAGCTTTGGTAATCTAAAACTTTAGAATCTTCAAACTTCCAATCAAAAATGGATTTCCAGTTTTCAGTTTCAATTTTTGGCAGAGGAAACTTTCCTGGATCTCTTTCAAGTTGTTCTTTGGCTCCTTTCAAATGGTTTTCGTAGATATGTACGTCTGCGAGAAAACCAACAAGTTTACCTTCTTCTAATCCAGCCTCTTTTGCTAAAAGATGAAGAAGCAGGGCATAACTTGCAATGTTGAATGGAAGACCAAGCATTGTGTCTACAGATCTTTGGTCCCAAAACAGATTTAACTTTCCGTCGACAACTGTTACTTGGAATGCATAGTGACAAGGTGGAAGTGCCATCTCTCCAAACTGTTGTGGGTTCCAGGCCGAAACAATCATCCTCCTATCTCTAGGATTTACTTTTAGGGTATCAACAACATTTTTCATTTGGTCAATGCCTTTACCAGAGTAGTCAGAATCATACTTTTCATACGGAGCATTGAAATGCCTCCATTGGAATCCGTAGATCGGACCAAGGTCTCTTTCTTCTCTCATTTTCTTTTTCGACTCATCGTCGTGCCCATATGGAGCAAGTTGTGGCTTTGCCCATTCGTCCCAAATGTGATTATCCCTATCCTGTAACCACTTCTTGTCGGTAATTCCTTTTATGAAGAATTCTAACTCGGAAGCAATTAACCTGAAGGGAATCTTTTTAGTTGTCAAAAGGGGGAATCCCTCTGACATGTCATGTTCGAAAATAGTCCCAGCAATTGTATAAGCTGAAATTCCTGTTCTGTTTGGACACAAAACACCCTCTTTGAGTATCTTGTCCACAATGTTTAGATAAGCTCTCATAATTTATGATTTAGGTTTGTAATAATAACGTTTAATCAGAGTATATCATTATACTTTTAAAAATCAAATGATACTATTTTTTCTTAAAACGTGCTAAAATCTATATATTAATATATTAATTTTAACACTTTTTATGATCTAATAAATTCTTCTTCTTAATATTATAAATTTAACTTAATACAAATATGATGTATGATAAACAAGTAGAAAAACTCATAAAAGAAGAAGAAAAAAGACAAAAAAGTGTTATTAATTTGATAGCATCAGAAAATATTGTTTCGGATGATGTCTTGAAAGCTCTCGGTTCAAAGTTGACCAATAAGTACGCAGAGGGGTATCCGGGTAGAAGATACTATGGTGGAAATCAGATTATCGATAAGGTGGAGAATCTAGCAATCGCTCGTGCATTAAAACTTTTTAAATTAAAACCAAGCAAATGGCATGTAAATGTGCAACCTCTTTCAGGTAGCCCTGCGAATTTTGCAGTTTATTCTGCGCTTATTCCTCTTGGAGGAAAAATAATGGGGATGAAACTTTCTTCAGGCGGGCACTTAACTCATGGGCACCCTGCTTCAATGACGGGGAAGATATGGAAACCTGTTCAATATGAACTCAACAAAGAAACAGAAGTTATTGATTATGAAGCTTTGAAAAAGTTAGCAATAAGTGAGAAACCAGATATTATTGTTTGTGGTTTTACGGCATATCCTCGCATTGTAGATTTCAAAAAGTTTAGAGAGATAGCAGATGCAAGTGGTGCACTACTTCATGTGGATATGTCTCACTTTGCTGGGCTTGTTGCTGGAGGAGCTTATCCTTCTCCATTTCAGTATGCTGACACAGTAGTAACAACAACTCATAAAAGTCTTCGTGGTCCAAGACACGCGCTTATTTTTGTAAAAAAAGATAAAAGAGAATTTGATAAGAAAATAGATAAAATTATTATTCCTGGTTTATATGGAGGGCCTCACGAGAATAGCATTGCAGCCGTTGCCTGTGCTCTTCTTGAGGCATCCAAACCTGCATTCAAACAATATGCAAAGCAGGTGGTAAAGAATGCAAAAACTCTAGCAAAAGAATTACAAAAGTTTGGATGGCATATTATTTCAGGTGGTACAGATTCACATCT
>CAZUUH010000018.1:0-5512 GCA_964623415.1 uncultured Candidatus Saccharibacteria bacterium
CAGTTAAGTCTCCAGTAGTAGGCCCTGCACACTTAACTCCATTCCAAGTTGTACCTGTCGCACAAGAAGCAGTAATAGTTAAATTATCAAGTAAAATATTATTATTGTATAAATAAAATTTATCACCACCATAAGAAATATTACGAGAAGTAGTGCCACTATTACCAGTTCCAACAATATCACCATTAGGGTCAACAGTCACAGCCACACTAGATGCAGGAACAGGATTTGCAACACTCCAAGATAAAGAAGCACTACATGTACTTGCATTTTCTGATATAACACAACTAGCCGGTGTGGCAGTTAAATTACCATTAGGGATATATTTCTGTTCTAAAAGATCTACTCCATCATATAATTGTAATAAATTTTTATCATTAGGACCAAAAACATAACTAACTGAACCAGATTTTTCATTAGAGATTATCGTTCCATTATCTGGGTAATCAGTTTCAAGAGAATATTCTCCATATACAGCATTCTTTATAGACCAACTTATCGTAGCTGGACAAAATGGGTCTGTCGTATTAGTACAAGAAACGACTGAAAGTGTGTGCGACCTACCTTCTGTATCGTTACTTGTTAATTCAAATGGTATTTCAATAACACGAGAATAATGTGAAGTTGTATGATTATAAGCTAAAGAAATCTCAAGGTGAATTTTATACATACCAGGAGCTAAACTACTGATTGTTGAGAAAGGCACAAAATAATCTTCAACTCCTAGACTTGAATCTTCTGGCTTGTAAACAACAGAATCATAACCATAAAATATACCATACCCATTATCATACCACCCAAATATAGTTTTACCAGTATCAGTAATATTATTACCATTAATATCCTTGATAATTCCTTTTGTAAAAATATAAACTGTATTATTTTGGTTTATATCTTCTGTCGTAAAATTAATTCTCATGTTTTCTTTTGTACCATAACTATCTTTTAATCCAGTAATATTTAATTTAACTTCTGAGTTTATATAATATTCTTCTGCATTTGCTTGGGACAAAGGAGTAAACAAAAAAATAAAAGCTGTTATAATACTAGCTCCTAGGAATAAATAATTTTTTAATAATTTCATAATAGATATTTAAATGATAATAATTTACTCTTTTATTATACCACATCCACTTATTTAAAAAATAGTTATCCACAAAATATACTAAGATATCTGGAAGTCCGACTTCCAGATATCTCTAAAAAAATTTAAAAATCGACAAGATCTCATAATATTGACCAATCTTTAAGTCTATAGTAATATATTTTTGTAAGTCCGTCTTCGAAACCGGGCTTTTATTTTTAAAGGAATTTTACTCCTTTAAGAAATTAACAATTAAATAAAAAGATTTAGATTCTAAATTAGCATTTAAAATCTAGGGTCTCGAAAAGTTATGTTAGATTTAAAAACAATGAAGTCGGCGTTAGAACAGCTCGAAACAGAAAGAAAAATTCCTCGAGAAAAAATAATCGATGCAATGGAGCAAGCTCTTGCCGCAGCTTATAAAAAAGATTATGGCAAAAAAGGCCAAATCGTTAGGACAAAAATTGATATAGAATCCGGTAAAATGGAATTTTATCAAATTAAAATTGTTGTAGACGAAACTGTCGTAAGAATGTCTGAGGAAGAAATTCCAGAAGAAGAAGACGAAAGAGTAAAATACAATGAAGAACATCACATATTAATAGATGATGCAAAAAAGATAAAAAGCAATGTTATACCTGGAGATGAATTGATCTTCCCTCTTGAAACAAAAGATGATTTCGGACGTATCGCAGCTCAAACTGCTAAACAAGTAATAATCCAAAAGATTCGTGAAGCAGAACGTGGCGCTATTGTGGAAGAATACGGTGCAAAAGAAGGAGAAATCATCAATGGTTTCATTAATAAGATGGAAAGAGGTACTGTTTATATAGATTTCAACCGTGCGACTGGTATGATCCTAGGAGAAGAACAAATCCCAGGGGAAACATATATCCGCGGTGAAAGAATACGCGCTTACTTATACCAAGTAGAAGAAACTCCACGTGGAGTAACATTAAAGCTTTCACGTACTCATCCTCAATTTGTTGAAGGGTTATTCGCAATGGAAGCACCAGAAATAGCTTCTGGTATAGTAGAAATAAAGTCTATAGCTCGCGAACCCGGAAGCCGTTCGAAAATTGCTGTTTACTCAAATGATGAACATATAGACCCTGTTGGATCTTGTGTAGGTCAAAAAGGAATTCGTGTTACAACAGTTATGAACGAACTAGGTGGAGAAAAGATAGATATCATCCCTTGGTCAGCTGATCCGAAAACTTATATCACAAGTGCGATATCTCCAGCAACAATTCTTAATATTAAAATAATAGAAGATGAACATAAAGCAATTATCGATGTCTCAGAAGATCAACTTTCCTTAGCTATTGGTAAAGGAGGTCAAAATGTTCGTTTAGCAGCAAAGTTAACTGGGTGGAGAATAGATATAAAAAGTATAGATGGTGTAGCAAAAGATAATTCAGATTCCGACGACACACTAGATGATGGTATCGTTGATGACGGAACTGAATAAAAAGTTTATAATTATTAAGTTCATTTTAGTTTCAAAAAAATTAATAGGTCAAATATTATCAATTATTAATAAATTATAATTAAATACTAGTCACTATAAATTAGTCACTAGAAAAAATAATCGTATGAATTCATTTTTAATTTCCCCAATTATTGCATCTTTTATAGCAATAATATTCAGTTTTATATTAATAAAAATATTAATAAGTAAAAATACTGGTAACGATAAGATGAAGGAAATAGCTAAAGCTATTCAAGAAGGAGCTCGAGCTTTTCTAAAAAGAGAATACATTTACTTGTCAGGGTTTGTGGTTGTTATAGCTATTGTACTGTCTTTATTGATTGATACATTAACTGCTGTTAGCTTCATCGTAGGTGCGATACTTTCAGCTCTTGCTGGATATATTGGTATGAGAGTTGCAACTATGGCAAACGTAAGAACAGCACATGCTGCTCGTTCTGGAATTAATCCTGCTTTAAAAATAGCTTTCTCTAGTGGAACAATCATGGGAATGCTAGTCGCTGGGCTTGGTCTTTTAGGTTTAAGTATTCTTTACTTAATAATTCGTGACCCTTCAGTTATCAATGGATATGCTCTTGGAGCCAGTTCTATTGCATTGTTTGCTCGTGTTGGCGGAGGAATCTTCACTAAAGCTGCTGATGTTGGTTCTGATTTAGTTGGTAAGGTTGAAGCTGGTATACCAGAAGATGATCCTCGTAATGCTGGAGTTATTGCTGATAACGTTGGTGATAATGTAGGAGATGTAGCAGGAATGGGAGCAGACTTATTTGAATCTTATGTTGGTTCTATGATTGCAGCTATGACTCTTGGGGTTGTTCTTTTTGGCATAGAAAGCTCAGTTTTACCATTATTAATTTCTTCAGTTGGAATTTTAGCTTCTATTTTTGCTTTCTTTTTTGTACGATCAAAAAATGGTTCTAATTTAGGAGTAGTTCTAGAAAGAGGTATTTGGATTAGTGCTTTAGTAGTAATAATCGCATCATTTTTCATTGTTCAATCTTTTGTTGAAAGAGGAATCTTTGAAAACATGGGACCATTTTATTCTATCTTAGCTGGTCTTATCGCTGGAGTATTAATCGGTAAAATTACAGAATATTATACTTCTGATCACTATAGTCCCGTTAGAAAAATTGCAAAAGCTTCAGGAACTGGTCCTGCTACAAACATTATAGCTGGTTTGGCTGTTGGGATGGAAAGTACTATTTTACCTATTCTTGTTGTAATTGGAACAATACTAGTCTCTTATCAATTTGCTGGAATATATGGTATCGCAATTGCAGCAGTTGGAATGTTGTCTACTGTTGGAATGACAGTTGCGGTTGATGCATATGGCCCAGTTGCAGATAACGCAGGTGGAATAGCTGAAATGGCTGGATTAGAACCAGAAGTTAGAAAGGTTACTGATCAATTAGATTCTATGGGTAATACTACTGCTGCTATAGGAAAAGGTTTTGCTATTGGTTCAGCTGCATTAACATCACTCGCATTATTTGCTGCTTATACTCAAGTTGCAGGATTAAAAGCTATTGATATATTAAATCCTAAAGTTACTGTAGGGTTATTCATTGGAGGTATATTAGTATATTTCTTCACAGCTAGAACAATGCAAGCTGTAGGAAGAGCTGCTGCTTCACTTATCGAAGAGATAAGAAGACAATTCAGAGAAATAAAAGGAATAATGGATGGTACAGGTAAACCTGAATATGCTAAATGTGTTGATATAAGTACAAAGGCTTCTCTGAAAGAAATGATTATACCTGGACTTGTAGCGATAATCGCACCACTCGCAGTTGGATTAACTCCATTCTTAGGTAAAGAAGCTCTTGCTGGTTTACTTGCTGGATCTTTAGTTGTTGGTGTTCTACAAGCAATCAATATGGCTAATGCTGGAGGAGCTTGGGATAACGCTAAAAAATATATTGAGGCAGGTAATTTGGGTGGCAAAGGAAGTGATACTCACAAAGCAGCTGTCGTTGGTGACACTGTTGGTGATCCATTTAAAGATACTTCTGGTCCTTCAATAAACATATTAATTAAATTGATGAGTATAGTCGCTCTTGTTTTCGCTACTATATTCTTTTAAAAAACGAAAAGAAAAATGTTTATTTCTTAATTAAAAAATCCCCCAATTGGGGGATTTTTTAATACTCTATAAAGATTCTTCCTCGTCAGAAAAATCTTGATTTCTAGGAATTAAATCATCGGGAACCATAAATTCTCCTTTATGCTCAAACAAGTCACTTTCGAGATGCATAATTTCATTCGCTATTAAATCTTTCGTGTATTCAGAAACCCTAGGGCTTCTCATCGCTAAATAATAACCGTTTAAGGTCGCCTTAAGTTTTTTAACAATAGGATCATTCAATATAGTTTTATTATATTCTCTAATTTTAGACATATCTGATTTACTAAGGTTCAAATATCCATCAATTATTTCAGTTTCATTATTTTTTATAGCATTCTCATCTATTCTTTTTATCATTGTTATTTTATCCATTCCCATAAAATTTATTACTTTCGCATAATTAACTTCTAATGCTCTAACTCTACCCCCACCCTCAATGGTGGTGTCAAGCTAATCACCCACCTCCCCTCAAAACCATCATCACACTCCACTCCATTCCACTCCACTCCAACTCTAACCCGCTTTGCGCGATAGCGAAAAGTAATGAATGAGATAATTTTAAAAAAATAAAAACTCGATAAAATATAAAATGAAGTAATTGGGCTACTGTTTGGAAATAATTAAATTTTAGTATAAGATATAAAAACTATGAAAACAACAATAAAAAAATTAGGAAAAAGTGAGATCGAAATTACTGGTGCTATTGAAGCTTTAGAATTCGCAAAATATGAGGATAAGGCTCTTGAAAGAATCAGCGAGAGACTTGAATTACCTGGTTTTAGAAAAGGTAAAGCCCCATCTGATGTAGTAA
>CAZUUH010000019.1:0-5495 GCA_964623415.1 uncultured Candidatus Saccharibacteria bacterium
GAGAGACTTGAATTACCTGGTTTTAGAAAAGGTAAAGCCCCATCTGATGTAGTAAAACAAAATATTAAAGAAATGGAGTTACTTGAAGAAATGGCAGAATTAGCTTTACTAGATAATTACGTTAAAATCTTAGAAGAAAATAAAATAGATGCTATTGGTCGCCCAGAGATTGCTATTACAAAAATAGGCAAGGGTTCAGATTTAGAATTTAAAATTATCACAGCTGTCTTACCAGAAATAAAATTGCCTGATTATAAAAAAATTGCTAGTGAACAAACAAAAAAAGAAGAACACAAAAAAGAAATAAAAATTGAAGAAAAAGATATAGAAAAAGTTATTGATGATTTAAGAAAAATGCGTGCAGAACAATCTCGCCCTGCCCATGAACATAAGGATGGAGAAAGTGAGGAAGAACATACAAAAGCACACGCAGAAATTCCTGAGAGTGAGTGGCCAACTTTTGATGATGAATTTGCAAAAAGTTTTGGTAATTTTAAAACAGCAAATGAGCTTAAAGAAAAAATCCAAAATAATATGAAGTTGGAAAAAGAGACAGAACAAAAAGATAAACTTCGTCTTGCCATCGTAGAAGAAATTGTGAAACAGACAGAAGGAGAAATTCCAGAAATATTAATTAATGGTGAAACAGATAAGATAATGTATCGTTTACAAGCAGATGTAACCAATGCTGGATTTAAATTTGAAGATTATCTAAAACAAATAAATAAAACTGAAGAAGATTTAAGAAAAGAATGGCGAGATGAAGCAGAAAAACGTGCAAAACTACAAATGATAATACACACAATAGCAGAAAAGGAGAATTTAAAGCCAACTGAAGAAGAAATAGAAAAAGATGTTGCACAAATAACACAAATGTATAAAGAAGCAGATCCGACACGTGCTCGTGCATATGTAGAACAAATGCTAGAGAATGAAAAAGTATTCGCATTTCTTGAGAAACAATAGAATGCTATAATAGATTTATAATTAATCAAATATATTTATGTTAATACCAACAGTTATAGAAAAATCACAATTTGGAGAAAGAGCATATGACATATACTCTCGTCTTTTAAATGAGAGAATCATTTTCTTGGGTGGTCCTATTGATGATAATGTGGCAAACATTGTTATTGCGCAACTACTACACTTAGATCATGAGAACCCCAAAAAAGATATCTACCTTTACATCAACTCCCCTGGTGGTTCAGTAACAGCTGGACTTGCAATAATAGACACAATGAATTTTATAAAAAGTAATGTCTCTACTATTTGTGTAGGCATCGCTGCATCTATGGGTGCACTCATACTTTCTTCTGGAGAAAAAGGTAAACGTTTTGCACTACCAAACTCTGAAGTAATGATACACCAAGTTATGGGTGGCACAGAAGGCCAAGCAAGTGACATCGCCATTAATGCAAAACACATACTTAGAACTAAAGATACTTTAAATAAAATTTTAGCTCAAAATACAAACAAAAAAATTGAGCAAGTAGAAAAAGATTCTGATCGTGACTACTGGATGACATCTGACGAAGCAAAGAGATACGGAATTGTGGATGAAATAATCTCAAAACAAAAAAAATAAATAGTTTTTAAAAGATCCAAATAGCTTCTTTCGGAGGGTCCGCATAATTTCTTGCTAGAAATTTGCTCAGTGCTCGGCCCGTCGGCCTGCGCCGGCCCCTCCTTAAGAACTATTTGGATCTTTTTGATTTAAAAACAAATATGGACAAAACAGTGATTTTAGAGTATTATGAGCTTATCGAATTTTAAAAGTTTTTATTTACATGTTAGCTTTCAAAATGCAGTTACGATTATCGATTTTTTTATGAATCAATCATTAAATTACGAAAAAAGTTCTAAATCAATCATCAAAATCCAAAATTCTCACTTATTTATAAGCGAGTAACTTCTGTGTTTGGGGAGCGGCAAAAGTCGCTATGAGTTTAACAACAATAATTATATCCATCGTTGCACTTATGTTAGGTGCTTTAGTTGGTTATTTTTTGCGTATTGCTATTTCCTTAGGGCAAAAAGGTTCTATGGAATTAGAGATAAAACAAATATTACTTAAGGCCAAAGAAGATGCTCAAAAGGTAATAGATGAAGCAAAGAAAAAAGGTGAAAAGCATCTTGAAGAGATTAACAAAGATGCAAAAATTAGAGAAGAGGAATTAAAGCAAACAGAAAATCGTTTATTTAAAAAAGATGAAATGCTTGATAATCGTCAAGTAGAAATAGATAAAGAAGTTGAAAAGATAAAATTCAAGATCGAAGAGGTTAAAAAGATAAAAGAACGTGTCGATGGTATGGAAACAGAAAAAGAAAAAGAGCTTGAAAAAGTAGCTCGTCTTTCTTCTGATGAAGCAAAAGATATCTTATTTAAAGAAATAGAAAATAAATACGAAGAAGACTTACTTGTGAGAATGCAAAAAATGGAAACATTGAATTCTGAGAAGTTAGATCGTAGAGCAAAAGATATTTTAGCTACAAGCATAAACAGACTTGCTTCTTCCACTGCAAGTGAAATGATGACAACATCTGTAAATATTCCAAACGATGATATTAAGGGGAAAATAATTGGTAAAGAAGGAAGAAATATTCGTGCTTTTGAAAAATCTTCAGGAGTAGAATTAATTATCGATGAAACACCAGGGGCAATTGTTATATCTTCATTTGATCCAGTTCGTAGGCAAGTTGCTCGTCTTGCACTTGAGAATCTAATATTAGATGGAAGAATACAACCAGCAAAAATTGAAGAAGTCGTCGCAAAAGCACAAGAAGATATAAACAAGATTATAAAAGATAAAGGTGATCAAGCTGTATATGAATGTGGAATCTTTAATCTTGATCCACGTATCAGTGCGATAGTAGGACGTTTATATTTCAGAACATCTTATGGTCAAAATGTATTGCAACACTCTATAGAGATGGCACACATCTCAGGGATGCTTGCTGAAGAGCTTGGAGGAGACATCCAGATAGCAAAAGCAGCAGCCCTTGTTCATGATATTGGTAAAGCGCTAGACCATGAAGTCCAAGGAACACATATTGATATTGGAGTACGTATTTTGCAAAAGTTTAATGCTGACCCAAGAATTATTACTGCTATTAAAAGTCACCATGATGATTGCCCGCACGAATCCCTCGAAGCAGTAATCGTCCAAACAGCTGACCATATATCTGGAGGAAGACCAGGAGCAAGACGTGATAGTGTTGAAAACTATATTAAGAGATTACAAGAATTGGAAGCCTTAACAAAAACATTTAATGGTGTTGAAAAGTCTTATGCTTTATCAGCAGGCCGTGAAATACGTATATTTGTAACGCCAGAAAAGGTTTCTGACCTAGAAGCAAAAGAAATGGCTAGTGAAATAGCAAGGAAGATTGAGCAAGAACTCACCTACCCTGGAGAAATAAGAGTTACTATGATAAGAGAGAACAGGATAGTAGAATACGCTAGATAAAATAATCAATAATTACGAATTAAGAATTATAAATTACAAACAAAAATGACACAAATTCTGCACCTGCAGAATTTGTGTCATTTTTTATTACAATAATAACCAGAATTGTCAAAGCTTAAAACCCCTTGTTTTTAAAAAACGTTGGTATATAATAATATTATACCTATTTAGTTAGGGATCGTTTGCAAACGGTCGAATTATTATTCAATCAAACCATGTTGCAAAATTCTATTAGAAATTTTTCTTATAGAATGAAACAACATTTAATTTAAAAGTTAAATTTTAATTATATGATTATATTATATAGTTAAATAAAACTTCTAACGAGATGAATAAACAAGCATTAATCGAATTGGTTCACGAAAAAATTGGCGGAACAAAAGTTCAAGCTGAAGAAATTGTGAATTCAATCTTCGATGCTGTCGTTTCTACTTTAAAGAAAGGAGACGAAGTATCAATTGCAGGACTTGGAATCTTTTCTGTTAAGGCACGCGCAGCCCGCATGGCTCGCAACCCTAAGACAGGAGAACAAGTAAAAGTTGCTGCAACAAAAGTTCCAAAATTTAGAGCTGCAAAAGCTCTTAAGGACGCAGTTAAATAATTTGATTGCATTTATAAAGCAATTAAACTTAAGAAAAAATCACCCAATTCTATCTAAGGGTGATTTTTTCTTTTTAGATTGTAATTGTTTAAAAATATGTTAAGATAAAATAATTATCGGGGTGTAGTATATCGGTAGTATACATGTTTTGGGAACATGAGAGCCGGGTTCGATTCCCGGCACCCCGACAATAAAAATTCTCTTTTGAGAATTTTTTGTTGGGTGAGCAGGCCAACTGCTTGGCCTGCGTTCGGGAATCGAAAGATTTTTCTGTGTCGTAGACCAGAAAAATACCAGCGACCGTAGGGCGAGATTCCCGGCACCCCGACAATAAAAATCTCGGTTGTAAAATAAACAATTTTAATATATAATCTTTAATTATATTGCGGGATTAGTTAATCGGTATAATAACAGTTTTCCAAACTGTGGTGAAGGGTTCGACTCCCTTATCCCGCACATAAAAAACGCTTAATAGCGTATTTTTTTTGTGAGAGATAGCGAGCAAATTTTTTTGCTCGTGTAAGGGAGTCGAAAGATTTTTCTTTATTTTTATTTATAAAAATAGAAAAATACCTGGCTATGTAATAGCCGACTCCCTTATCCCGCACATAAAAAAATTACAAAATTATATTATCCACCACTTTTACCCTAGCGATCCTTTTCTCCATGTTTAAATAAACAACAAGTAAATCAAACTGCCAATCTTCCCCACCCATCCTTTTACTAATTAAATATGTCTCTACTACCCTTCTAAGTCTTTTAAGTTTCCATGGATGCATATTATCTTCAGGTCTATTGGACAAATCAGAATGTCCGTAAAAAAAGAAATTGTCTTTTATCTGTTTTGATTTAACTTCTACAAAATAAGTCTTATTATCTTTTCCAGCAATGATATCTATCTCTCCCCATTTTTTAGTATAGTTTCTTTCAATAACAGCGAAACCGTGTTTCATAAGAAACTTACAAGCAATTTCTTCTCCAATTTCTCCTATTTTTTGAGTGTTTGATGTAAAATTTTTCATAAGTGTTTCACGTGAAACGATATAACTATTTATCGGACACTAAAAGTATTTCATAATGATGTCTTACATAAATATCTTTATAAAATAAGCTTTTTATCGGACAAAAACTCAAATTTCAAGGACTTTATTATTTTTGATATTTTGTCTTTTATAAACAATACACACATAGTTATCCACATAATTGTTAATTATAAAGGCTTTTTTGTGGGGATAAAGGACTATTAATATAACGGACAAAAACTAGTAAGTTTTCTATAAAGATTACAGTTGGGGCTTCCAGCGGTTGGACATCTTCACTTCGTTCAGAGGTACAACTCCTTACAGTCTTAGGTACAACTTCTTAGAACCCTACTTGGTTGCTGTGCACCCAGAGGGATTCTCGCCCTACGGTCGCGGGTACTT
>CAZUUH010000020.1:0-4768 GCA_964623415.1 uncultured Candidatus Saccharibacteria bacterium
CATAGCTAAGTAATCCATATTGTTCTGGTCCGAGGTATCTAGCGACATAAGCACCAACGAAGAATGATGCAACCATCCCAGACATTCTTCCTATGAAAAGCCATCCAGTATTTTTGAAATATTTTTTAAATCCTTCTTTTGTCCCTATATCTGATAGGGAATTACCAAGAAAGCTCATTGTACTATCATAATAAAAGTAAATTTTTTGTTTAATCCAATCCATTTATTTTTTAATTATATCATATAAATTACTACGGAGGTTTTTCTCCAGAACTTCTTCCGAAATAGAGATTGAAATTCTCCAGAGGTTGGACCCCTTCGCTTTGCTCAGCGGTACAACCTCTTCCGAATATTTTGTCAGGTGTCCAACACCTGACAAAAAGAAAGCCGATAGTTTGCTCTGCAAACTATCGGCTTATCGGGTTACGATCGTAATTCATTTTTGAAAATTAAGACCGTTTGTGATTATCCAGATTTCTCCTGCAAGTAATATTGCCAAGAGAATAAAAATTACTAACCAGCGGATTGTTTCCGCTTTGAATTTTTTCCTCATAGTGGTAAGAAATTTAAGGTTTTTTAATTTCTTTTGTAAAGATATGCCCGTTTAAGCATTTAAACCTATACCCACAAACAAGGTAGTTGCCGTAAAATGAAAGCATGTAGCATTTCATTTCCTTATTGCACTCTCTGCAATACTCAAGAAATACATGACCCTCGGCAATCAAGTAGCCCTCTTTGTCTTTTTTGATTATTGTTTTCATTTGGTGTTTTTTTTCGGGAATCTTTCTTCAAAGAAATGACCTTCTTCACATTGGAAGAACAATACAGATGAATGAGTAGTAAGGTTGTTGCTAAAGCTTATAAACCTTGAGTTCATTTCTTTACCACATTCTGGGCAGTATTTTTTTATAGAATACCCAGATATAGTTTTTACACTTTCTTGTAAGCTCATACATTTAAGCTTTTCAGAGTGAGGGTACCTTCTTGTGTCATTTCAATGAACTTGTCAGAAATGAATATCACTGCTATTGCAATGATTACAAGAAACAAAATTGCGACCCAGAATCTCATTCTTTGTCGCTTTTCTTTTAGATTTTTCATAGTGCTAGTATTAATGGTTTACCTAGACTTTAGACCCTTTTTGTATATTTGGCAACCCCCTAGACACTTTCTGCCAGGTGTCCAACACCTGACAGAAATAAACCCTTATTTACCAAGGGTTTTTATTTTATCTTTTTTAAATTTACCAGGTGTCCAACACCTGGCAGATTATAGTTTGACTTATTTATTTTTTAATGGTAGAATATATATAAGAACCATTTGTTTAACTTAAATCATTTATATATGATAAAGAGCATTGGCGAAGCGGCGGAAGATTTGAACCGTCGCTACCGTTCTTTTCTTATTGAAAAGAACGAGGTCTTTGTAAAGGGTGAAAAGTCGAGATTCTTTCTGGCACAGATGAAAGATCTTTTTGAAAAAGTAGGAGAGCGTCTCGGTTATGAGTCTTTTTCTACTTTCAAAAAAGATTTACAATTTTGCAGAAAGAATATGAAGGATGAAAAGAAAACATTTTCTTTTGTGATCTATTCTCCCAGTGATGTGGAAGAAGATGAGGCAGAAGGAATTGATTCTTGTCCTCCTTCTGAAGGGGACACAATGCTGACCTCTTGGCAGATTGAACATTATGGACTCAATCCTGAGTCCTACTAACGATAAAAAAGCACGACTTGTATTTATACTTGTCGTGCTTTTTATGTTGTTTTATTCTGTTGTTACACCATCGAAGTCTGCTTCGTTTGCTTCTGCTTCTTCTTTGGTGATTCGGATTATGCCATCCTTATGATGTGCTGGAGAATAAATAGTATACATTTTAAGACCATCTATTCCAGCGATGATATTATGCTCTGACCCAGCTGGTACGATAACTGCATCACCATCCTTCACATCATAAGAAGTTTCATCTATTATCACTTTACCTGAACCACTTTCAAAACGGAAAAACTGATCATTCTCAGGGTGAACTTCCATACCTATATCTTCATTTGCTGGCAAGCTCATAAGTACAAGCTGAGAGTGAGCTCCTGTATATAAAACCTTACGAAAATTATCATTTTCTTCTGTTAATTCTTCGATGTTCCCTTTATATCCCTTTTTCATATATTTTTAAGCAAATTGCTATTAACTATTAATCATATTAATTATAGCATTTTAAATTATAAATTATCTAAGTGTATTAAGTATATAGAAGATTATAAGACCTAGTGCAATGACTCCTAAAAAAGACAGAATTATTTTAAATAAATTTTTATTAAACATATTTGGATTATATCATAGTAGAGGTATAAATAATAAAATATCTATGTTAGAATATTAAATATGAAAAGAACAATGCTTATAATTTTCGGAGATTTCTTGTCTTTCTATTTAGCTTTTATTTTTCTTGTTTATATTCGTTTTAGTAATAGTAATTTTGGGGTAGAGAGTCATCTTATACCTTTTGGTATATTATTTTTATCTTGGGTTCTTGTCTTTTATATGCTTGGTTTATACGATCTTTTTTCTATAAAACCAACCATTGTTCACTTGAAAAGATGGTTCATAGCCATTGTATTTTCTTTTATTATAGGAATATTCTTATTTTATTTCGTTCCAATTTTTGGTATTTCTCCTAAGTTAAATTTATTTATTCAAGTTTTAGTTTTTGGAATTTTATCTTTCTCTTCAAGAAGGATTATATATAGCATCTTTGCTAAGAATATAACGAGTAAGGCTATTTTCATCGGCGCATCATATTATCTTATGGATCTTGAGAAAATAATAACAATGAATCCACAAATTGGTTTGAATCTTGTGGCTAAATATAAAGACTTAAGAGAATTAAAAGAAGATGACTTAAGATTGAAAAATCTAGTAATTATTTTAGATAATAACGTTAAAGTTGAAAATTCAGATATTTTAAAATTTTATAATTTAGGAATAGAAGTTTTGGATATCGCTTGTGCTTATGAGAAATATCTCAAAAAGATTCCTGTTGAACATATAAATTTGTCTTTTGTTATAAAAGAAGTTTCTTACAAAAAAGATAATGCTTATGCTCTTTTTACATTTATCATTGAAAAGATTTTTGCGATTATTATTATTGTCATATCATTACCATTTTTATTGGTTGCAATAATAATAAAAGGGTTAGAGGATAAGGGTCCTATATTTATAAAGCAGAAAAGAGTTGGGTTAAACGGTAGGATTTTTGATTTATATAAAATACGAAGTATGACAGCAACTTCTTCTGGTGGAATGTCTGAGAAAGATGGGCCCGTGTGGTCAACTGGGCATGACGACCCACGTATAACAAAAGTCGGTAAAATACTTAGGAAGTTGCATATCGATGAAATCCCTCAAATGATAAATATTTTAAAAGGAGATATAGCTCTAGTTGGCCCTAGGCCAGAAAGGCCAGAATTTGTGGAATTATTATCAAAAGAGATTCCTTATTATTCATTCCGACATATAGTAAAGCCTGGTTTTACAGGATGGGCTCAAATTAAATATTATTATGCAAATACTGTTCTTGAGCAGAAAGAAAAATTTGAATATGATTTATATTATATTAAAAATAGAAATATTTTTATAGATTTTGGAGTATTACTTCGTACATTGCAAATAATCTTCACTCATTAATTAAATAAAAATATTCAAAAAATAAAAAATGCCCCCGCGAAGCACAAGGCTTGCGGGGACTTTATCACTTAATGACCAGCAGTATCTTTGATTTCTTCAGTTCTTCAAAAGATCTGAAGAAAAATCTTATCTCTGGAAAGGAATGTTCGATTTCCCAGGTCTTGTCTGTCATGACACCATGGCTTACGATATCCACAAATGTAACTGCGGCAACTTGCTTGTCGCCAAAAATTTTTCTGTCATTGAATGACTCATTTGTGTCAAAGAATTTCACAACAAATTTTTTTCCACCACTTTCGTTTTGGATTTTTTTAACAATTTGTTTTTGAAACTTCTTGGAATCATTCTTAGATAAGGGTGAGTGTATTACTACGATGCTGTTTTTACACATAAGATAAGGTATTAGGGGTTAAACAAAAGAGTTATTTATTTTTATAATAGCATTTTTTATAAAAAAGTCAATAAAACACTTTTATTTATATGGTATAATAAAAATATGAAGAAGAGGCTTGATAAAAAAAATATTTTATATACTGGCCGTGGGGATAATGGCACAACTACTCTTTTCCATTGTGACCAAGGACGAATTTCCAAAAGTGCAAACATTATAGAAGCACTTGGCTCGCTTGATGAGCTAAATGCTTATCTTGGTATCGCTAAAGTAAATTGTATAAATGATTCTATTGTTCTTAAAATCGGGAATAAAAATATTAAATTAGAGAAAATTATTTTAAATATTCAAAATAATTTATTTATGATTCAAGCTGAAGTTGCAGGGTCACAGATTTTTGTAAAAAATAAAGATGTTAAATATTTAGAAGCTTTAATTGGAAAGATAGGGGAGATGCTTTCACCTATAAAATCATTTACAATCTCGGGCGGAAGTTTGGCTAGTGCATCTTTAGACTATGCAAGAACTCTTGCTCGCCGTGCAGAGAGAATGCTTGTCCGTGTAGAAGATGAAGGATATAAGAAATTAAAACCCAATACTATAGCATATATGAATAGGTTATCAAGCATTCTTTTTGCTCTTTCTCGTTATGTGAACTATAATCTTTCCATAATAGAGGAACACCCCAAATACTAA
>CAZUUH010000021.1:0-4435 GCA_964623415.1 uncultured Candidatus Saccharibacteria bacterium
TCGTCAGTTCGTGGTTTGAATTGTTCCCTTAAGTGGGGTAACGAACGCAACCCTCGTCGTGTGTTACAAGTGTCACACGATACTGCCCCGACCTAAGTTTTTGTGCTTTCAATTTATTAAAGTTGTCAGTACGAAATTTTAGGTCGGGGAGGAAGGAGAGGATGACGCCAGGTCAGCATGACCCTTGATACCTTGGGCTACACACATAATACAATCGCCACCACAACGGGCAGCGACGGGGTAACCCTGAGCAAATCCTAATAAAAGTGGCGCCAGTTCGGATTGGGGGCTGCAACTCGACCCCATGAAGTTGGAATTACTAGTAATCGCGGGTCAGATATACCGCGGTGAATACGTTCTCAAGTCTTGTACTCACCGCCCGTCAATTCAAGGGAGCCGGGAGTGCTCGAAGTCTCTCCAGAAGGAGGGCCTACAGTAAGCTCGGTGACAGGGAATAAGTCGTAACAAGGCACGGGTAGCGGAAGCTGTTCGTGGAATAATTCAATTTGAAACTCGTTCTTTTATTTTTTAAATATAAGAACTTAGTGAGTCGATATTGTGTTGCTCAATTGACAACACAATAGACAATAATTTTAGTCTTAAAATAAATTTGACATGAGGGAAAGACCCATAGAACGAAACAAAATAAAGTATATTTTTTCTAAACAAGTTTGATTATGATTTTCTTACGTTTATTTAAATTAAAACACAAAAAGCTCTGACAAACTGTCAGAGCTTTTTGTTATTGTGTGCTTGAGCCAGCGGGTGCTAAACTCCAACATACAATTGCGATGTGAGTGCAGCCGCTGGCTTAAACACACAACGACTACATATCTTATTATATCTAATTATATTAAAAATACAAAACCCCGACCGAAGTCGGGGTTTTGCTCGCAATTGTATCTCTGTAAAGTAATTCTAGACAGAATGCCGGAACTCTTTACTCACTATTTATAGTATAGCAAATTATAGTTGTGTTGTCAAGTATTATGTGTTATAAATAAATTAAGCTTGTATTTAGATAGATGCGCCCTGACGTAAGGAAGGGTGAGGAAAGTCCGGGCACATATCAAGGCAACTTGGAATCGTAGTGGGTAATACCCATCGTGAGTAATCACTGAGGTGCGAGCAGAGACGCTATCGTCTGAAAGGACATAGCATCCTGAGCGAAAGCGAAGGATGAGTCTTCATATAAATTCGAAAGAATTAAATTGAAGAGTGAAACGGCTAAATCCTTACGAGTGTGCAAGATCGTATTCTTTCTAATTTATTAGATAGTCTGAATCGCTTGAGTCCGAAAGTAATTGAGGACCTAGATAAATATCTATCGCCCTAGAAATAGGGAACAGAACCCGGCTTACTAATATAAGCTTAATATATGAAAAACACCTTGTCCAAAGCAGGGTGTTTTTCATTTTTCTGGTGGCATAACCACTCATGGTGAGTGGTCGTCCTGCTAGAAAAATTAAAAAAAATTTTTTTTGCTGTACAACACCTTCCATAGCTGTTGGACACCTAAAATAATTTTATAAAATTATTTTTTATTTTTTTATTAAAAATATTTTTATAATTTATTTTTTAAAAAATAAACTTAAGAAAATAAAAAGTTATCCACACTTTTTTGTAAAAAAGTATTGTAATAATTTTTTTTATGCGAGATAATGTAATTGTGAATGTGATAATTTTTTTACAAATAATTTTTTTAAAAAATTATTTGTAAGGTCGTTAAATCACATACATCTTTAAAAATAATTTTTTTAAAAAAATTTATGGCAGCAAAAAAGAAAGCAGCTAAAAAGGCAGTTAAGAAGGTAGCTAAAAAGGCAGTTAAGAAAGTAGCTAAAAAAGCTAAAGCTAAAAAGGGAAAGAAGTAATTCTTTCACTTAAGAAAAACCCCTCTCTATCGGGGTTTTTCTTTTTTTATTAAATAAATGGTGACTAGCAAAATTTACTATAGGGTGTTAATATAGTTAAATATATGGGTATATTTAAGAAATTAATTAAAGATGAAAGTACAAGACTTATTGGCAAATGGCAGCCTATTGTAAATAAGATAAATAGTCTTGAAGGAGAAATGAAGAAGCTTAAAGATTCTGATTTTAAATTAAAAACAGAAGAATTTAAGAAAAGATTAATAGATGGCGAATCTCTTGATGATTTATTGCCAGAAGCTTTTGCTTTAGTTCGTGAAGCTTCTTATCGTATTCGTAACGAAAGACATTATGACGTTCAGCTTGTTGGAGGTATCGCACTTCATAAGGGTAATGTATCTGAGATGAGAACGGGTGAAGGTAAAACTGCTTCCGCTACATTGCCAGCTTATTTAAATTCTTTAACTGGCAAGGGTGTGCACATTGTTACAGTCAACGATTATCTTTCTCGACGTGACGCTGTTTGGATGGGTCCACTTTTTACAATGCTTGGAGTAAGTGTCGCTGTCGTTAACTCACAGAATATGTCTTATGTTTTTGATAGAGAGCATCAATCAAAAGAAGACATAGAAGAGGGGAAAGACCTTGGATCATTTAAAGTTGTGTACGAATTTTTAAGACCATGTTCAAGAAAGGAAGCTTATTCTTGTGATATTACTTATGGTACTAATAATGAATTTGGTTTTGATTATTTAAGAGACAATTTAGCACGCAGTATAGACGATGTGGTTCAGAGGGGGCATAATTATGCTATTGTCGATGAGGTGGACTCTATTTTAATAGATGAATCTAGAACTCCTCTTATTATTTCTTCTCCTGCAGAAGAGAGTGAAGATCTATATTATACTTTTGCTAATATTGCAGGTAAATTAAAACCAGAAGAAGATTATGCTATTGATGAAAAATTAAAAGCTATATCTTTAACTGATCACGGCATAACTTTAGCAGAAACCCTTCTTGGTATTTCAGATATATATACAGAAAAAGGTATTAAATATGTTCATCATTTAGAAACAGCAGTTAAAGCTAGAGCTTTATATGAAAACAATAAAGATTATGTTGTAAAAGATGGTCAGGTAATAATTGTTGATTCTTTTACTGGACGTTTGCAACCTGGGCGTCGTTGGAGTGAAGGGCTTCACCAAGCTATTGAAGCAAAAGAAAAAGTTAAAATTGAAAAGGAGACTGTTGCTGTGGCTTCTATTACTTTCCAGAATTATTTTAGATTTTATAGTAAATTATCTGGAATGACTGGTACTGCTATAACCTCAAAAGAAGAATTTTTGAAAGTGTACGGGTTGGATGTTGTTGTTGTTCCAACACATAGGCAGATATCAAGAAAGGATTTTAACGATTTAATTTATCAAACAGAGAAGGCCAAACTTATAGCTGTAGCTGATAAGGTTAAGGAGTTAAATAAAAAAGGACAACCAGTTTTGCTAGGTACTGTGTCTATTGAGAAAAATGAATTACTATCCGCATATCTGACTCAAGCTGGTGTTCCGCATACAGTTTTAAATGCCAAGAATCATGAAAGAGAGGGTGAAATTATTGCGAATGCTGGTAGGTTGGGAGCTGTAACTGTTGCAACAAACATGGCTGGACGTGGAGTTGATATCAAGCTAGGTGGTGTTCCTTTTGATCAAGAAAAATACGAGGAAGTTAAAAATCTTGGTGGTTTGTTTGTTATTGGTACTGAGCGTCATGAAGCCAGACGTATAGATAATCAGCTTCGTGGACGTTCTGGTCGTCAGGGTGATCCAGGAGGAACACAATTTTATGTTTCATTAGAAGATGATTTGATGAGAATTTTCGGATCAGATCGTATAAAGAGTATGATGACAAAGCTTGGTGTACCAGAGAATGAGCCTATCAATAATAGTTTCATTTCAAAAACTCTTGAAAATGCTCAAGCAAAGATTGAAGGATTCCATTTTGATTCTCGTAAGCATACTCTTGAGTATGATAACATTATGAATCATCAGAGAAAGACTGTTTATGATCGTAGAAGAATAATGCTTACAGGTGATTATGAAGATTTAGAAAAGTTTTTAGAATCGATCTCTTTAGAGCATCCTGATTTTGTAGAAGTTGCAAAACAAAAGAGATCTGCTTTAGGTGATGCATTGTTTTTTGAAACAGTTCGTAGGGTAGCTTTATATATTACTGATACTCTTTGGATTGAGCATTTAGATACAATGGAGCGAGCTAGACTTTCTGTTAATTTACGTGCTTATGGCCAAAGAGAGCCTCTTGTTGAATATAAGAAAGAGGGCTTAAGATTATTCAAAGAAATGGAAATGAATTTTAAGGAAAAAGTTTACTCTTTAATGATCAATATAAACACTGAATCAGTGAATAATAGAAAAGAAGAAGTAATCGAGTCACAACCTAAATTAATTTTAAATTCTTCCGAGAGAGATGACTCAAAGTCTGAAGTTAGAAGAGGGGAGAAAGTAGGAAGGAATGATCCTTGTATTTGTGGTTCTGGCAAGAAATATAAA
>CAZUUH010000022.1:0-4353 GCA_964623415.1 uncultured Candidatus Saccharibacteria bacterium
ATTTTCTGTCAGGTGTCCAACACCTGACGCTAAAATAGCCTTATTTATCAAGGGGTCGAACTCTCAAAAAACTTAATTTGTCAGGTGTCCAACACCTGACAGAGTTATCCACATTTTTAGTAGAGAGATGGCTTCTAAGAATGTATAATAATTATATGAAATAAATAATCATACCCAAAAAAGAATAGACCACTTTGCGGGTTTTTATTTTTATGAGAAAGGATCCTTTCGTAAATGATCAATATTATCACATATATAATAGAGGAGTAGATAAAAGAGATATCTTTAATAATAAAGACGATGTTAAGCGTTTTTTATTGAGCATAAAAGAATTTAACGTGAAAGAACCGGTTAAGAGCCTAAAAGAGACTTTAAAAAACAAAACAGATGTACAGAAATTGAAAGATATTGAGCAACCCCTTATATCAATTGTTTGTTATTGTATTAATCCTAATCATTTCCACTTTATTGTAAAACAAGAAGCCGATGATGGAATTTCAGAATTCTTTAAAAGACTTTTAGGTGGTTATACTTTATATTTTAATAGTGTATATAAGAGATCAGGTGCTCTTTTCCAAGGCAGATTTAAATCTGTTTTAATAGATAGGGAAGATTATTTTTTAAAGATAAGACCATATGTGAATGTAAATTATTTAGTTCACAATATACCAATAGAGAAAAGTGAGTTAGTTGTATCAAGCTGTGAGGAATATGATAATTTAAAATTTGAATTAGTTTCAAAAAAAGAGGCAATAAATTTATTAGAATTTTACGGAAGTAATAAAAAATTTAAGAGTGAGTGTTTAAATGTTATTAATATGATTCGGGAAGACAGGGAATTAGAAAGTATAATATTTGAAAATTAGGTGTCCAACACCTGACAAAAACAAATCCTTATTTATCAAGGGTTTTTATTTTGTATTTTTTAAAATTTTCAGGTGTCCAACACCTGTAAAGAAAGTTGTCAGGTGTTGGACACCTGACGTAATCGTATTTTTTGTATTTATGGTCTTTGATAAATAAGGTTATTTTTGTGAAAAAAGCTGTCAGGTGTTGGACACCTGAAAAGAAAGCTGTCAGGTGTCCAACACCTGGTTTACTTTGTGTTTAATGAGAACATATAATTTTAAAATGAAAAAAATTAAAATATCTTTTCATGTAGTTTTTAAATGTTTTCTTTTATTATTAATTTGTTCTTTGGTTGTTTTCTTTGTTTTACGTTTTTCGCATTTTTTAAATATTAAAAAAATAGAAAATCAAATATCTAATATTCATTATACAGAATTGGGTATAGTAGATGTTCTTGGGGAAAATCTCCCTATCGAATCAGTGACAGATGATGAGACATTGGAGGGTTTTGATGTTAATAATAATGGTGTTAGAGATGATGTTGAGATTAAGATTTTTCAAAAATATTCAGATTCTCAAAAAACAAGAGCTGTACTTTTACAATATGCAATGACTTTACAAATGGAATTATCTCAGCCCGTTTTGAATAGAGACGTTGTTATAAAAATAATAAATGAGCAAAGTCGTGCAGATACTTGCTTGAGTGATACATTAGTACCACGTTTGAATGAAGAATCTACTCGAACAATGAAGGATTTAGATAAAATTGACGAATATACATCTTTTGTTAAAAATATTCAGTTTAATACTGATCTTAGAAGGCAAGCGGATCTAGATTTTTATGAATATTTAGATGAAATTGATAACGGAAATGATATACATAATCTTTTAAATCAAAAAGAAGACTCTTGTGATGTAGATATTTCTATACTTGAAAATTAATAAAGTTAAACTATTTTATGAATAAAAAAATATTTCTTATATTAATCTTAGTATTAATATCATTTTCTAATAATGTTTATGCTCAAGATCTGTGTTTAAGTAAGGGTTATACTATTTTAACTATTAATGGAATGTTTACTGACAAGAAAGAGGCGATAGAAAATAATAATAAATTAAAGAATCTACTTCCATCTAAGTATAAAAATGAATCAATAACTGTTGATTATTTATATAATCCTAGTCATTTAGGAGGAATTGGTGACGTAATTGATGTTATCAAACAAAGTGTCGTAGAGTCCGCAAATGATTATGATTTAGAAGAAATGCTTGATGAAGCTAGTGAAAAAGTCAAAACCCAAAAGCTTTTACTCGTAGGTTACTCACAAGGTAATTTTTATGCGAATAATATTTTCGATAGAATTGTAGATCAAGAAGGCGGAGTTCCCAACTCTTCTCTTACTGTTTACAGTGTTGCTACACCAGATGACCATGTATCAAATGGTGGGGATTATTTAACTTCTGACACCGATAAAATAATAGTAGAAATTGCAGGGTATTTTAAAAGAACGATGAAGCCCAATACACACATAGATCTTAAGGAAGAAGATGGTAATGGGCATAGTTTTTCTAAGGTTTATCTAAAATATAAGAATAGTAAAATTATTGATGACATTAAGTATTCCTTAGGTCGTCTTAAAAATAATCAACAACAGAATAAAAATAATGTTTGTATTTTACCAGAAGAAGAGACCCATATTAACAATATTCTGGATTCTTTTTTACCAGCGGTTGATTATCTTGTTGGCAAAAAAGTGGATGAATTTATTGGTGTTTTGGGTAAAATTAAGACAGTTTATAAAATTGTTAAAAGTTTAGTTCCTTCTTCGACAGCAAGCGTCGCTTCTTCTTTAAATGATGACCGAGAAGAAGCAGTTATTAATGAAGAAATAATAATTTCAAAAACAGAAAAAGATTCAGAAATAGATGAAGTAATTCTTACGAATAATAAAGAAGAAAAAGTTACAGAAACAAGGAAAGAAGAAATTAAAATCTTAGAAGAGAAGACAAATGAAGATCTGATTGTAGAAAATACATTTCAGGCATCTAATTTTGCTAGTAAAAAAAGTCATAGGAGTAGTTCAAGTAATAATAAAGAAGAAGAAAACATTTTAGCTGTAGTAGAAGAAGATCAAGTTGTAAATAATGATAATACAGAAGAAGAAAATATAGAGGAGGATGTAGAAGAAGGTCTTGAACAAGAAGAAAATGAAGAAGATTTGTCAGAAGAAGAACAACAAGAAGAACAAGAAATAGAAAAGGTAATTATTGAAGATAAGACCTATGTTTATGATTATGGAAATACAGAAGAATTGTTTTCTATGGAAGATTCAAATCTTATAATGAGTTTAAAGGGTGAGGGAGTTGTTACATTAAATGTTGGAGATGAATATACTGAAGAGGGAATTAATCTTTTTAATAAAAATGATTTAGGAGATGAGAAATATATTGTAAAAGGAGAAGTTGATACATCAAAAACAGGGATTAATGTTATACGGTATTACAGTAAAAAACTTATTCGTTCAAATTATGAGCCCCATATAGTTAGGGTTATTAATGTTGTTGATAAAAATACAGAAGTAGAAGATGAGGAAGCACCTACGATCACTCTGGTAGGAGAAGAATATATGGGTTTTTCAAATAATAAAGGTGGTTTTATAGAACCAGGAGTAGTAGTTGAAGATAATGTTGATGAAGATATTTCTTTTACCACTACAGGAACTTTTAATCCAGCATCTTATGATGAACAGAATATTATTTATCTTGCAAGAGATAATTACGGAAATATTTCTTTTAAGATGAGAAAAATAAAGATTTTTGATTATTTGTATATTCCTAAATATGATTTTGGTACAGGTAATGGAGATGGAAGAGACTGGCAGGCATGGTTTTTTAACGGTTCGACTATATTTGATTGGTCTAATAAATATGTAAATAATTATTTAAGACAAGAATTCAAGATAGAAGCACAGCCGTACCCACAATTCACTTGTTTGGTTTGTATGAAGAGAGGAATATTTACAACAAACCCACTTCTTGGTTTTAATAATTCTCAATTTTTAGGATCAACCAGTTTACTAAATAATCCACAAAACAAAGGCAATGGTCAGATATATAAAGTTGTAACACAATGGGATGAAACTGGGTATACTACTACAATTTCTCATGGTGATATTATTGATTCATCTGATCACTTAGATGTACCTAATGTAAATGAAAATATGTGGGTTGGTTGGTGTAGTCGGGAAAGTGCATTTAAGGATTTTCCACAGGGAGTGTGGGTTGGTTTAAATCAGTTTTCTCAGACTGGTCTTAGGGGTGGGTATGCTATGGTTTTGATGCCTTATCAAGTTTATGATCCAAATGCTATAAACTATAATGAAGAAGATGATCAGAATGAGGAAGATGAATCTGAAGAAGAAGATGAGGTTGAAGGAGAAAATGTAGAGGAAGAAACAGAAGAAGACGATGATGATTTAGTTGTTGATCTTGAAATAGATTTAA
>CAZUUH010000023.1:0-4055 GCA_964623415.1 uncultured Candidatus Saccharibacteria bacterium
GGATCACCCAATAAAAATAACCAAATTTATTTGGTTATTTTTATTTACTCTTTTAAAATCCAATTTTTTCTGCGATTGCCATTGATTGAGATTCTTTAATTTCTCCAGGTTGAACAACCTTAAGCATATTTTCTTTTACTGTATCAATATATTCTTTGGGTATTGGGAATGTATATATAGGAAGAAAATGTTTATCTGTTTCTATTATTAATTTAGCAAATAAATTTTCTTCTTCATTTTTGATATTAAAACTTTTTATGTTTTTCCAAGAGAAAAAGTCTCTGCCTGCTGTTATACCTTTTTTCTCAATTAAAAAATTAATCTCTTTTGGTTCTCTTATTGAAAACATTACAACTGAAGCTCCAGCTAAGAATATAAAAATAGCAAAAACATAATTTCTAAACCATACAGCTAATCCAGAACCAATAAGGATTATTAACCCTATTGCCCAAAACCAATCATTTGAGTGTTCTTTGTGTGAGTATTCCGGTGCAGACCACTTTATTGTATCTATAACAATTTTATCCATATCTATATCCATAATAATATTATACCGCTTATAATCTTTTTAGTAAAACTTTATTTATTCGAAGGTGATGAAACTGCTTTATATACAGTATCTCTAACTCCTTCGTCAAACATATTTGGAATTATTTTTTCTGGGGTAGGAGTTTCTATCATATTTGCGAGAGCTTCTGCTACTCTTAGGAATATTTTGTTTTCAAATTGTGGTATTTGATTATCAAGCATTGCTTTAAAAGCTCCAGGGAACATAAGAGAGTTGTTTATTTGATTTGGGTAATCGCTCCTACCAGTAGCGACTACGATAGCCCCTGCTTCATAGGCTAATTCTGGTTTTATTTCTGGGTTTGGGTTTGATAGACCAAATATTATTGGTTTTGAATTCATTGTTTTTATCATTTCTGGTGTTAAGATATCTGGTTTTGATAAACCTATAAAAATATCTACTCCAATCATAGCTTCCTTAAGACCACCATCTTTTTCAGGGCAAGTGCTACTTTTTAATAATTCTGTTTTTTCTTTATTTAAATCTTGTCTTTTACTATTTATAATTCCTTTACTATCGCAAAAAATAGTATTTGTTACTCCGTATTCATGTAAAAGTCTGCCTGTTGCAACTCCAGCAGCACCAACTCCAACAAGAACAACTTTCGCATCTTTTTTATCTAAATCGATTACCTTAAGTGCATTTATAAGAGCAGCAAGAGTCACAGTAGCTGCGCCCCATTGATCATCGTGCATGACAGGAATATTAAGTTCTTTTCTTAATCTTTCTTCTATTTCAAAACAACGAGGAGCTGAAATATCTTCTAGATTTATTCCCCCAAATACAGGAGAGATTTGTTTTACTATTTTTATTATTTCTTCTGTATCTTTTGTGTCTAAGCAAATAGGGAAAGCATCTACTCCTCCAAATTCTTTAAATATTGCAGCCTTACCTTCCATTACAGGGATGGCAGCAAGAGGACCAAGATCTCCAAGACCTAATATAGCGGTACCGTCTGATACTATAGCAACTGTATTTTTCTTTATAGTTAACTCTTTTGCTAAAGAGGGATCTTTTGCAATTTCAAGACAAACCCCAGCAACTCCTGGTGTGTAAGCTAGAGATAAGTCAGATTTATTATTAAGGGAAACTTTACTTTTAGTTTCTAATTTACCTCCATTATCTCTGTGAAGTTTTATTGATTCTTCATAAGTATTATTGTTCATAGTAGATATTATAACATACTAAATAAAAAGACCGGCTTGTCCGGTCTTTTTATTAATTACTTTTTCTTTATTGCTATTTTTTTAACGGGTTTTTTATTCTTCTTGGAAGCTTCTTTTTGTAGAGCTATCCAGTTTTTCTTTATTTCAGCCACAAGATCTTCTAGTTCATCATTATCAACATTTTTTAACTTAGCATATTTTGCTTTGATACTATCAACTATTTGATGATAAACAGGCTCAGTAAGTTCTTTTGCATCTTCAAACTTTTCAATCATTTCACCTTTCATTTTAACGGCCCACCCACGTAGAGCCTTTTGATTCTTTTTACCACTTGGGCCTAATAATAAGTATGCTGCTGCACTTAATGCTGCAACCCCAGCTCCTATACCAATAATTTCTTTTGCGCCTAAAACAGATTTCTTTTTTGTTATTTTTTTTGCCATAAAATAATTTTCGCTAATAGCGAATTAACTAATAATAAAAAACATTAAACTACTTTTCTCGCAGAGTATTTCTCGTCATCTTTTTTGGTTTTTTCTTTTCCAAAGAAGAAAGTAAATAATTTACTTTGCCTTATATGGTTGCCTAATTCATGAAGTTCTACCTCTGTATCTTTTACGTACTTTTTAAATATTTTAGATATTTTATAAAAATTTATCATTATCTTTATAAAATAAACTCCGATTATTAAAATGATTAAAGTTACAAGAACTACACAAATTGAACTAATAAAGAAAAATATATCTGACTTTAAAACTGATTCCATAATTATATTTTAGCATTAAAAAAGAAATCCCCCAAGGGAAGAGGGTGATACATTAAGATAACCTTTATTTACCAGTTTTATATATGTGCTAATATTAAGTATAGTTTATAAAATTATGTTTTATGTAATAGAATTATTAGCTAATTGGCTTACTTATAATATATTTAACCTTAACCCAAACTCACATTTGGGAGTTTCTATTAATTTCTTTATTTATGATTCATTAAAAATTTTAATATTACTTCTAGTTATAAATTATTTGATGGCGATAGTTCGGTATTACTTACCAATAGAAAAATTAAGAGGTTTTTTGGCTTCTCGAAAGTGGTATGGTTTGGATTATTTTATGGGTGCAATTTTTGGTACGATAACTCCTTTTTGTTCTTGTTCATCAATTCCTTTGTTTATTGGATTTCTTCAAGCTCGTATACCGCTTGGGGTAACTCTTTCTTTCCTGATAACTTCTCCACTCGTCAACGAAGTCGCTGTTGTATTGTTCTTAGGATTGTTTGGTTTAAAAATAACTATCTTATATATTACTTCAGCTGTATTACTAGGAATGGTTGTAGGTTTTCTATTAAGTAAATTTAACCTAGAAAGATATATTGAAAGTTATGTTTGGGAAGTAAAAAACAAGAAAATAAATTTTGAAAAAGAAAAAATTCCATTTTCAAAATTATTTAAAATGTTTTGGATTGAAGGTTGCCAAATTACAAAAAAGATAACCCCATATGTTCTTGTCGGGGTAGCTTTAGGGGCGGTTATTCATGGTTTTGTACCAACTGGATTTTTTGAGAAGCATATAACAGTGGATAATATTTTCGCTGTTCCACTTGCTACAATACTTGCAGTTCCCATGTATGCAAATTCTGTGGGAGTTATTCCAATAATACAATCTTTGGTTGAAAAAGGAGTTCCTATGGGTACAGCTCTTGCTTTTATGATGGCGATTGTAGGATTATCACTTCCAGAAGCTTTCATTCTAAAGAAAGTAATGAAAATAAAATTACTTCTATACTTCTTTGGTGTAGTAACTATCTGTATAATTATTATTGGATATTTATTTAATCTTTTCTTCTAGTATATGCTTTAGTTTCTTTTCTCCTTCTTTTGAGTAAATAGAATTTTCTAGGTTTAAATTATTATTCTTAGCATAATTAAACATTTCATCTAATAATTTTCTGGCATAACCCTTATTTTGATATTTAGGATCAACTGATAAGAATTTAATCCACCAATTGTTTTCTTTGTATGGATCTTTTTCTAATTCAGATAAAGCAACAATAATGTCATTAATTTTTATAAGAGGGTAGATTCTTTCATCTTTTTCTTTTGAATAAATACTCGGAATATCATTTATGTCAAAATATTTAAAAACTCCTCCTTCTTCAACCCTAGAAAATCTCTTGGTGGGTATGTTACTCTCTTGGTAAACCTCTTTTATTAAATCTTCAATTTTAAAAATTTCAAACTTTGGTTCAATTTGTTCTTTTTGTAAAAAATTAGGTTTTTCCATATATATAGATTATACCTTAAATGTTTAATTTAAGGTATT
>CAZUUH010000024.1:0-3629 GCA_964623415.1 uncultured Candidatus Saccharibacteria bacterium
ATTGTGCGCAGGAGAAGACTTGAACTTCCAAGGGATTACTCCCGCTACCACCTCAAGGTAGTGCGTCTACCAGTTTCGCCACCTGCGCATATACAAATAAACTCTATCAAAAAAATCCATTTTTGTGAAATGGATTTTTTTGATTTTATTCCTCTTTAGGAGATTCTTCTATTTCTTCTTTTGAAACAGTAATACTCTTTAACCTCTTCTTAACTTCTTTAACGGCTTTGTCTCTTATGTAATAAAGCTTACTGCGATTTGTTTTTGATTTTCTTAATACTTCAATTTTACCAACGTTTGGTGAGAATAGTGGAAAGATACGCTCAACACCTACACCAAGTGAAACCTTTCTAACTGTAAACGTTGCCCCTGCTTCATTACCATGTTTGCGAGAAAGAACTAACCCCTCAAAAGCCTGAAGACGAGTTTTACCCTTTTCTAAAATTTTACTCCAAACACGAACAGTATCTCCTGCTTTAAAATCAAGCTTTTTGCGATCATCTTGCTCTACTGGAGTGAATTGTTTTTTCGTAATTTCCATGGGGTTTACTTTATCATATAAAGCGATTTTAAGCAAGGTGCCTACTAAAAACTAATGTAATCTTTTAAAACTTTTTTGAAATCTGCTGGTAGTGGGGCTTCTATTGTCTTATCTTCCCCATTTTGTAATTTAAATAATATAGAAGAAGAATGCAGAGCGAGTCTTTTCATTCCAAGGGCTTTTTCTTTTACCCCACGATATATTGGATCAGAAACTACTGGGTGATTTATATAGCGCATATGTACACGGATCTGATGTGTGCGACCAGTCTTAGGGTAAGCTTCTATATATGAGAATTTATTTTTATTTGGGTCAGATATTTTTTTATCTAAAAATCTATTAATTACTGCATATTCTGTTACTGCCTCTCTTAATGGCTCACGTGCTCCACGACCAGCTGTATATGCGCGCACATCAAGTGGAGATCGCCCAATAGGAACATTTATAACACCTCTCTTCCCAGTAAGAAGTGAAGCTTTTGGCTCAGCTACGTGACCATAAACAAATGCTTTATAAACTTTCTTTATTTTATGATTTTTAAATTGTTCTTTTAAAAACTCGAATGTCTTTTTATTCTTAGCTATAAGTAAAACACCAGAAGTCTCTTTGTCGAGCCTGTGAACTATGCCTGGTCGCAAAAGTTTTTCTTTCTTACTACCCTTTCCTTCTATTATTATAGGTTCACCAACATTTTTTAAAGATGGATAATTTAAGAGAACCCAGTCTGCGACTGTTTTCTCTTTTGTCTTACCATCACCATGCACTGAGATGCCTGCTGGTTTATTAATAGCTACTATATTTTTATCTTCATAAAGAATCTTAATTATCACTCTCATATACTAACATATAGTTGAAATATATTAAAAATGTGCTAATATTCAAATAATGCGCGATTAGCTCAGTTGGTAGAGCAACTCATTTACACTGAGAAGGTCGGGGGTTCAAGTCCCTCATCGCGCACAGTTTGTAAGGTCTATGCCCTCGTAGTTAAATGGATATAACTGCGGACTTCTAAGCCGTTATTCGAGGTTCGATTCCTCGCGAGGGCACAACAAAAATAATTAGACAAGAGTCTAATTATTTTTTTGGTCTAATTTTTACAAACTTAAAAATAATAGGTAAAAAGGACACAAAAATAATTACAAAAATTATTGGTAGTAAGTATTTATCTGGGTTTGGAATAATGCCTCCTAAGAAATAACCCAATAGTGTCATTGATATTATCCAAAAAATTGCACCAAATATATTATAAGAAATAAAAGTTTTATAATGCATCTGACCTATTCCAGCAACAATAGGTGCAAAAGTTCTAATTATAGGAACAAACCTAGCAATTATTATTGTAAACTTACCGTGTTTCTCATAGAAAATTTCTGCATCATGTAAATATTTCTTTTTGAAGAAAAAGCTATCATCCTTTTTAAATAAAGCCCTTCCGTATTTTTTACCAGTAAAATACCCAACAGTGTCACCCAAAATAGCAGCTATAATACAGCCCAAAAGTAAAACCCATATATTTAAAATATCTTGTGAGGCAAGAATTCCTGCAGTAAAAAGAAGAGAATCTCCCGGAAAGAAAAAACCAAAAAATAATCCTGTTTCTGCGAAAATGATTAAAATAACACCCAGTATTCCGACTGTTTTTATTAAAAATATAGGATCAAGCATAAAATTAATTGATTATTTTTTTAGTGAATGATAATTATATTACACGACTACCTGACTTAACTTCTACTTCTGGTATTAAAAAAACTGGTTTCCCTTCTAACTCCGACTGCGAAGGAATGCCATCAACTGCCATAAGCATACCATTACTTATAACTCCTTTTATTGTTCTTGGCTCTAAGTTAACAATATAAAGAACTTGTTTCCCAATAAGAATACTTGGGTCAGGGTAATACTCATGTATACCTGAGACGATTTGCTTTAATTTCTTATTTCCCTTTTCATCAACCTCTCCAAAATCTATCTGACATTTTAAAAGTTTATCAGTCTCAGGAACTGGCTCAGCTTCCATAATCCTTCCAACTCTTATATCCATCTTTTTAAATTCTTCATATGATACGTATTCCATACACTTTAAAAAAAATAAAATTGTAATATTCTTTTATGAGCTGGTCTGGCTCCTCGTCCTCCCTCATCCGAGGACCCGAATAAAAGAATATTAAATTTTATTTTTTCAATTATTATTCTTCCTATCTAAAAATCTTTGTAATATTAACGCTGCTGCACTATCATCTATCTTACCATTATCTTTTTGTTTTATCTTTCTAGCATTATTTACTTCTTTACCATCGTTAACCCTTGCAAAAACTGATGTCATGAACTCTTTCTCATAATAAACTGGCAACCCGAGCTCAATCTCTAATGTTTTTCTTAAATCTTCAATACTACCCATTATCTTATTTGGATTTCCAGATGAATTAAGCGACTCCCCAATGACTATAGCTGTGATATTTTCTTCTCCACAAATATTATGAATAGAATCTAAAAGTTCCATATTATTTGGAATTATTTTATAAGGAAAAGCAAAAGATCCTTCTTCATCAGAAATAGCCAAACCAACTTTCTTTGAACCATAATCTATCCCTAAGTATCGCATGGATATATCTTATCAAAATATAAATATAATTGCGACAAAATAATATTCTTGGTATAATTTAATTATGATTGAAACATATTTAGAAAATAGTATTCTTTTAGGAATAATATCTATCATTTGGGTTCTTCCTTGGAAGGCTTATAGCCTTTGGGTTTCAGCTAAAAGGGGTGACAAGCTTTGGTTTTTCCTAATGATCATATTTAATACTTTTGCGGTATTAGAGATAATATACATATTCTATGTCGCCAAAAAAACGCCAAAAGAGGTACTTCAAATGGTTAAACGTTTTTTTAGAAAAAGAAAAAGTGAACTCACACAAAAATAGGCTAAAAGCCTATTTTTGTTTTAACTCTTGAAAAAAGGACATAAATAATGTAGTGTATTAAGACAGTTAAATAAAGGAGGCGTCGCATAGTGGTTTAGTGCACCGGTCTTGAAAACCGGAGTGTCGCAAGGCACCGTGAGTTCGAATCTCACCGCCTCCGC
>CAZUUH010000025.1:0-2507 GCA_964623415.1 uncultured Candidatus Saccharibacteria bacterium
GAAGAAACAGAAGAAGACGATGATGATTTAGTTGTTGATCTTGAAATAGATTTAAATACGGGAGAAACAGAAAATGCGACAGGGGAGTCTGAAATAGAAAATGAAGTTAATATTGATGAAGAGAATGATGACGAAGAAGCAAATAATGAAGGGGGTGTAGAGGAAGATCCTATTATTACAGATCCTCCAGTAGAAGACCATGGTAATGATTTACCAATTATAGATGACTCAGGAAATGTAGTCCCCATAGAAAATGAAGAAGTGTATCTTTTGGGTTATGAATTAAATGGTGGAGCAGAAAGTATAACTGTTAATCCTACAGAAGAAGATGTTAGTTTGTCTTTTACCGCTAGCAAGGATGTTAATTGGGTTTCCATAAAGATAGAAAATGAGGAAGAGAGTAGTTTGTATAAAATGATGCAATCTAATAGTTCTACTTGTACTGACGGTTCAAATTATTGTTCGCGTACTTGGGATGGATTATTATCGAGCGGTGGTTTACTAAAGAATGGATCATATAAAGTAAGGATTCATATGAATGATGCTTTTGGCAGGGATTACGAGGATTATATACCTGCTAAGATAATAGTTATCGGACAATAGGACATCTCCACAGGTTATCATTGCAATTATTGTGTCTCTGTGCTATATTTAGTTTAGGTAGGTAATCTATTTTATTTCTATCGGAGAACTAAATTGAGAGAAAGAATAAACAATCAAATACAAGCGCGAGAGGTTCGTGTGATCTCAAACGAAGGAGTTAATCTTGGCGTTTTGAGTATTAAAGAAGCCCTCTCTCAAGCTGAAAGCTTAGGACTTGATTTGATAGAAATTTCTCCCAATGCTAATCCTCCAATAGTTAAAATAGCTGAATACGGAAAGTTTAAATATGAGCAGAATAAGAAGCAGAAGAAGGCTAAAGCTGGTGCTAAAACTACAGAAACTAAATCTATACAAATTAAGATTGGTACTGGAGATAATGACTTAGCTCTTAAGGCTAGAAAAGCTTCTCTTTGGCTTAAAGAAGGTCATCGTATTAAAATAGAATTATTTTTGAAGGGACGTTCGAAATATATGCCAGAACAATTCTTAAAAGAACGTTTAGATCGCGTTCTTAGGCTTATAACAGAAAGTTATAAGATAGCAGAAGATTATAAGAAAAGTCCTAAAGGTCCAACTATTACAATAGAAAAAGATAAAGGAATAATTTCTCCTTCATCAGAAAATAAATAATTTATGTCAATTAAAACAAATAAATCATTAACAAAGCGTTTGAAAATAACTAAAAATGGTAAGATTTTAGCTCGTACACCGGGTTTTAATCATTTCAATGCAAAACAATCAAGAACAAAACAGTTATCTGGTAAAAAGATGCAGAATTTTGGTATTACAAATAGAGAGGCCCGCACTTACCTTGCGACTTCAAAATTAAAATAATTATTATTAATAAAAGTTAATAGAAATATATGACAAGAGTTAAAAGAGGAACAATAAAACATAAGCGTCGTAAGAATATTCTTGCTGAAACTAAGGGTTTCCGTCATGGAAGAAGTAAGAAATTAGTTCAAGCTAAAGATGCTCTTAAGCATGCAGGTAATTATTCTTTTGCTCACAGAAAAGATAAGAAGGCAGATAGGAGAGCTCTTTGGACAGTAAAAATAAACGCAAGTGTAAGACCACTTGGAATTTCATACAGTAAATTGATAGATGGTTTGAATAAAAAGAATATTTTAATTGATCGTAAAATTTTATCTGATTTAGCTGAAAATAATCCAGAAACATTCGCAAGAATTGTTAAAAGTATATAAATTTTATAAATAAAACCGACCTTAAGGTCGGTTTTATTTTATGGGTATTGTGTATTTTATGGTATAATTAAATTATAGATTAGTAGTCGATTATTTATAATTTTAGCTTTTAATTAATATGGATTTTTTCAAAAAACTATTTAGTTGTAAGTGTAAGTGTAAAGATACAGATTGTGATTGTGAAAATAAGGTTCAAGATATGGAAAGTTCAGTAAAGGTTGAAGAAGAAAGCACAAGAGAAGAAACTCCTAATACAGAACAAAGTTCAGAACAAATGTAAAAAACGCCTCCCGAGAAATCTCGGGGGCGTTTTTTTTGATTACGCTCCATTTTATCTAAAGAATTGACCAGTCCATTATTACTGGCTGTGCCTTTTCTTCTTTTTGATAAGAGGTGACAAAAGCACCAAAGTCAAACCAATTCTGGTTAACTTTTTCTTTTATTACCACCTCAGGAGCTCTTTGTGGCGATTCGTTTTTCATACCCTAAAATGTTGAAGGTTTTCTCCTTTTAGAGTCTCTTTTACATCGACTCTTTCAAGGATTGTTTCAACTCTTTTTGGGTCACCACTGTCGTTACTGATATAATCAGAACGAACTTCTTTGGCGAAACGAATCGCCGCTAGCGTGTCTCTGTTCATACGATCTTATTTTAGTTCTTAATATTTTTACTATATTTTTGTTATAAAAGCAAGGTGGA
>CAZUUH010000026.1:0-2247 GCA_964623415.1 uncultured Candidatus Saccharibacteria bacterium
CTCAAGGTAAAAGAAAAGCTATGGTAAAAAAGGTTTCAAATTCTAAAGAGCACGGTACTATAATTTCTTTTAAACCTGATGAGATAATATTTAAAGATGTTAAATTTGATTGGAACACCGTTGTGTCTCATTTGCGTCAACAGGCTTATCTTGTTAAGGGGTTAAGAATCAATATCATTGATGCTAGAGATTGGGATCCAATAACAGGAGGTAAGGGTAAATCTGCAAATTATGAAGATGTATTTTGGTTTAAGGATTTAGAATTAGAACTGCCTTCGACTACTTTTTGTTTTGAAGGAGGGCTTGTCTCACTTGTTCGATTTTATAATAAAACAGAAAAGCCAATACACTCATCAATTTTTTATATTGAAAAAGAGATAGACGATGTGGGGGTTGAAGTTGCTCTTCAATATGTGGATGATATTGATTGTGATATTGTGCCATTTGCAAATAATATTCACAACCCTGAAGGTGGTACTCATATTACTGGTTTTAAGACAGCTCTTACTCGTATTCTAAATACTTATGGAAAGAAGAATAATTTAATTAAAGAAGCAGATGGTGGACTAACTGGTGATGATGTACTGGAAGGTCTAACTGCTGTTATATCTGTTAAATTAAGAGAGATTCAATTTGAAGGTCAGACAAAAGGTAAGCTTGGCTCTACTGAAGCACAGGGTGCTGTAGCTACTGTCTTTGGCGATGCTTTTACCTCATTTTTAGAAGAGAATCCAGATGAAGCTAAGGCTATAATAAGTAAATCTCTCCTTGCTCTTCGTGCTCGCAAGGCCGCTAAGGCAGCGAAAGATTCTGTTCTTCGAAAGGGAGCACTTGAAGGTATGACACTTCCTGGTAAACTTGCCGATTGTCAGGTAAAAGATGCAGAATCAGGAGAAATATTTATAGTAGAGGGAGATTCTGCTGGTGGTACAGCAAAAATGGGTAGAGACAGAAGAACTCAAGCAATCCTTCCTTTGAGAGGAAAGATTTTAAATGTTGAACGTGCACGTTTAGATAGGATGCTTTCAAGTGAAATGATAAGAAACTTAGTTGTTGCTATGGGAACTTCTATTGGTGATACTTTTGATTTAGAAAAAATTCGTTACCATAAGATTATAATTGCGACAGATGCCGATGTGGACGGTGCACACATTAGAACATTATTCTTAACATTACTATATAGGTATTTCCGTCCTATTATAGATGCAGGTTATGTTTATATTGCACAGCCACCACTTTTTAAAATTAAGAAAGGTAAAGAAGTCTTTTATGCTTATTCCGATGAAGAAAGAGATCTTATCTTAGGTAAAGATGCAGTAATTGCTTCTGAAATATCAGAAGATTCTGAAGAAGAAAATAATAACGAAGAAGATAATGATGATGTTTCAGAAGAAAAAGAGAAGAAAAATAAATCAAAAATTCATATTCAGAGATATAAAGGTCTTGGAGAAATGAATGCAGAAGAATTGTGGGAAACGACAATGGATCCAGCAAAAAGAATTCTAAAGAAAGTTACTGTAGGTGATGCAGAAGAAGCTAATAAGACATTTGATATGCTTATGGGTTCAGAAGTTCCTCCAAGAAAAGCTTTTATTCAATCTAATGCTAAAATGGCAAGACTTGATATCTAATTATGGTTTACAAAGAGCAACCAAAAAATTTTAAATTTGACCTTGAAGTTGTTGCTTGTCTTATTGAGTGCCAAGGGAAGATTCTTTTATTGTTAAGAAATACAAAAAAGCCTCATGGTGGTAAGTGGGGTCTTCCTGCTGGGAAAAGAGATATAACTGATGATAATAGGAATCACGCTCTTATAAGAGAGATTAAAGAAGAGACAGGATTAACTTTTGATGAAAAAGATTTAGAATTTTATAATACTTTCTATGTATCTCAAGCTAAAAATAATTTTCTTTTTCATTATTATCATACTAGACTAGAAAAATTCCCTGAAGTAAAAATAAAAGAAGATGAACACCAAATGTTCACATGGCTTTCTCCAGAAGAAGCACTTTTACTTTCTATTGTTCCAGACGAAGACTTTTGTTTAAAGGATTATTATAATCTTAAATAAATATATGGAATATCAAGCACAAACAAAAAACTGTCAGAACTGCAAATGAGACACAACGGTGTTCCAATCAAATTTAACATCTTTAAATATTACCTCATCAGGTTTAAAAGAAATTATAGTGCCGTGCTCTTTAGAATTTGAAACCTTATGATCACAAAACCCACCCATCGCTCAAG
>CAZUUH010000027.1:0-1953 GCA_964623415.1 uncultured Candidatus Saccharibacteria bacterium
GTGAAAAGAACAAAAATTTCATTTTTGAAAAGAAAAAAGAGCTTGAAAAAGAAGGACTTATCTCAACAGAAGAAGAAAAAGAGCAAAGAACAACCCAAAATGCTTTATTAACGAGGCAATTACTTGCAACAATTCTAACCTTACAGCAAGAAGGTGAAGCAGACGAAGAAACCCTTAATTCATTATCTGAAGTAATTGGTCAGGAAATAAAGCCAACACCAATATCAGATATATATACTAAAGACATGCTTATAATTAGTAATGATTCAGAAGCATCAAAAACAAAATATTTAGAAGAATGGAGAAAAGTAGCATCTAAATATACTGAATCTGACATTGGGGAAGAACTTATAATTATTGCTCAAGGTATAGTTAACAATGACAAACAAGCAATGTTTGCAGTAAAATCAATAGCGGAAGTTTACAGAAATTATGGAAAAGATCTTGCAAATATCCATATTCCTACAACAATGTTAGATACTCACTTAGAATTAGTAAACAATTATGAAAAAAACGCGATTTCGATAGAAGAAATGACAAATCTTGTTGATGATCCTATCGTTGGGATGCGAGGTCTTTTAAATTATAAAAAATATAACGATATGCTTTTATTAAATATTGAAAAACTTACAGAAATTTTGCAATAAATAAAGATAAAATGGTATAATAATATAGTTATTATGGAAAAAAATAATCTAGACAAAAGACTCTCTAAAATTCTCAAAAATAGTCTCATTATTTTTGTAATATCTATCGCTTTTGCTTTGCCTGCTTTTGCTTCAAACACTGGATTAAACTGGGAAAATCCAAACAGTGGCGGAGATAATCCTTATAAACTATCAACCGATGCAATTTTAAACTCAAAAACACTAATGAGGGTTATAGGGTGTACTGGAATTGTAAATAATATTTCTTCTACTATACAAAAATTTTTATCTAGTGAAATATCTGATTTAACTAATGTTATAATTAAAAATACTGTTGAGAAAGAAGAATATCTAGCTAAAATATGTACAAAATATAAAGGGAATTTAGAAATGGCTGTTGCTCAGATCCCCGATGTAACAATTTCTCAAGCAATAGATGCTGGTTATCAATGTCCAACTATTCAAAAAACAGAAAGCACAAAAGGTGAAGCCCTACAAAAAGAAACATTAGAACAAATGAAACAGACAGAACAAAGAGAGGCTTGTTTTAATGGCTTAGCTTACACTCTTGCAAAAAATCAATTAACCTCAATGACAAGAGAAACAATAAACTGGATAAACACGGGTTTTAGTGGTAACCCTTTTTATGTTCAAAACATTAAATCTTTAACCAATAGTATTCAAAAAAATATAGTGGAAGAATTTATAAAAACTCAAGCTAATGAAAAATTTCCATACGGAAATAGTTTTGCAAAAACTTTAATAAATTACCACAACAATACAGCTGAAAATATTCTTGGAAATAAAGTTCTCTCTATGGCATCAGACCTAGGTTATTTCTTAACAGATAAAGACACCTGGGGTTTAGGTGAGACCAATGAAACAATCCAAGCTAAAGAAAGAGCCTTCACTGATGATATTTATAATTTTACAAACGATTTTTCTGTAGGAGGATGGAATGGATACTTAGCTCTTACTCAACGTGAACAGAACAACCCTCTTGGGTATGGAATGATGGCATCTCAATTTATTGCAGACAGAATAGAGCAACAAACATACGAAGTTAAAGATGAAATATCTCAAAATAGTGGTCTTTTCAATCAAAAAGAATGTGTCCTATGGCAACTATATGATAAAAACGGAGACCCAGAAGAAATATCTGATGATGAATATTTAGCTAACCCTGAACTTAAATCTTTTTATAAATTTAGTGAAGCAAGAAGAGAGCCCGCAAGTGAGTATCCTAACGATAAATGTGTTTCTTGGAAAAATGTTACCCCTGGTAGTGTTATAAAAGACAAACTTT
>CAZUUH010000028.1:0-1805 GCA_964623415.1 uncultured Candidatus Saccharibacteria bacterium
AAACTTTCAACTTATATGAATAGTCCTGAGAGACAACTAGAGCTTGCTGATGATATAAACAGTGTTTTAAACAACCTTTTTACGAATCTTATACAAAATTTTAGGAACGAGGGTATCTTAGGTCTTTCTCAAGAAAAATCATCTGAAATTGATGATTTAATTGGATACGGCTCAAATAGTGTTAATTTAAATTATTATATAAACAAAGAAGGATACCCAACTTCAACAAACTATCTAAATGATCCTTATACATACTCATCAAAATCTTTTAATATACTAAAAGAACTTGGTAATACATATATACATGACCCTATAACCAAACTCGGTAAATGGGATGCAAAAAACAATAAAGCCACTAATAATTCTGGCTTAAGTTTCGTTGATAGAGATGGTGGTAAAATAGAAAAATTAATGGTTGATATTGGAATATATAATAATGATAAGAAAAAATATGAATCACCATATTATTATTTAGAAGTTACAACACCTGGTCAGACTAAGCTTTTTAATAATGGTTATAATGGTTGGGCCAAGGGAGACAGAGTACTCTGGAATGGAACAAGTTGGCAGAATTGGAAAGCTGGCGAACAAAGTCCAATTAAAAAAAGAGGTATAATACAAATTCAAAAAGACTATGTCCTAGCAACAAGAGAAATATTAAAAGTATTACCTGGGGTTATGCCTAAAATTGGCGAACTCGACTATTGTATTCCTGGGCCAAACCCAAATTTTATAATAAACACAACAGATACAGCTTCTGCTTTTACTGAATATGCAAATACACTTAGTGGAATGTATCAAGCTGGATTTTTTAATTCAAAAGGACAATTAGATATAACACTAGCTAAACCTGGTAGTATTTTTTATGATAATTATGAAAAATCTGTTGATAATAATACTCTATTCCGGAATATACAAAATACAGTAATTTTTAAAATATTAAAAAATTTTAAAAATATAATAAATGAAATAAATAAAGAAGAATCATCATCTGGTAATTTTTTAGGCTCAATTGCAAAATATCTTAGTTCTTGGATTAATGGCACCACAAAAAAAGTTGAAGTAACTCCAATTATTTCAGGATTTTTAGAGACAATAAACAACCAACAAAATAGTTTTTATGCAACATATAAAGAAAAAATAAAAAATATTTACGAAACAATGGAAAATCTATATAAAGAGAAAGAAAATATATATGGACAAGAAAAAAATACTGATTATATACCAATGATAGAAGAGGGTTATTCAGTAACAAAAAATATGCTATCAACTAGTGAAAAAATAAATGAAAATACACTCGTTTATAAAGAAGATATAATAAAAACAGAATCTAATATATCAAAACTTGATCTTATTAAAAAAGAAATGGATTCTATAATAAAAACAGCGCAGAACAGAAGAAATGAAAAAATAAAAAATATTGTAATCCCTATGATTAAAAAAGAATATGCTTTAAGTAACCCAAACATGACAGACTCCGAAGCCTATAATCAATATCTAAAAGATTACAAAGATTGTTTTGATGAAGAATATATAGATTTTCTTGATTACACTGAAATGATTCAAGACACTTCAGTAGAAGAAAGAGAAAATAGATGCAGTGACGGACTAGACAACGACCTAGATGGTTTTACTGACAGTCATGACATAGACTGTAATACCACCAATACAAACGAAAACACCAACGGGACTACTACAGTTGGTGACAGCACAAGAGGAGGAAGAACTACAAGATAAAATATTATCAATTTAATTTTTAATATGAACAACAATCCTAAAAAAAGTAAAGCATTAATAATAACACT
>CAZUUH010000029.1:0-1659 GCA_964623415.1 uncultured Candidatus Saccharibacteria bacterium
CAGCAGTCTAGTAAAGTTTCTAAGGACCTAAACACGTCCATATTTTACAAGGGTTTTTAAAATAGAAAAAATTTAGTCCTAGACGGGTCAAAAACCGTTTTATTTTTATCTATATTTTATAAGGAATAAAAAGTTCGAGTCCTAGATTCGTTCTTTATGTTTTTGTTTGATATAATCAAATTATTATGGAAGAAATGTTAGATGTATTAAATAGTGACGGAACTCCAACAGGAGAAATTATTTCTAAAAAAGATGCACATAAAAATGGTGTATGGCATAGAGCTGCTCATGTTTGGTTTGTAAATAACAACAATGAAATTCTTTTGCAAAAAAGAGCTGATCACATAGAAAGTCATCCAGGTGAATACGACATATCAGCTGCGGGTCATTTAACCGCAGGAGATACTTTTATTAAAGGTGCACTTAGAGAAGTTAAAGAAGAACTAGGTATAGATTTAGAAGAAAATGATTTAGTTAAAATTGGAGAACTTCATAATGAAAGCACCCAACACGAGGGTAAATATATAAATAAAGAATATAACGATATTTATATAGTTAGAAAAGATATCCCTATTTTTGATTTTACTATTCAAGAAAGTGAGGTTAGTTTAATAAAATATATTCCAATAGAAGAGTTTAAAAAATGGGTAGATGAAAAAAGGAGTGATTTGGTAATGCACCCAAAAGAATTCGACCTACTTTTTAATTATCTTGATACCATAAATTAATCCAGGACTAGAACTATTTTTCTAGTAAAAAATATCAGAAAGAGTATAATTCATAATATTATTACTAGACCGTGACATTCCTAAAGCATCAGCCAACAATAGCGAGGTTATTACGCACGAGATGCGTAGAAACCTATGATTTTAATTTATCAGCGATATAATAAAAATATGTCATTAGATTTAGAAAATTTTGAAGAAGTCAGAATAAAAGGAGAAAAATTTTATTCAGAAAATAATGAAGTTTATTGTCCTTATTTTAATGGAAAAATATCTTTTAATGCACAAGGGATGGAGCATCTTAAATTTAAAAGACCAAGACAAGCAAGACCAAAACAAGATCAGTATATGAGATTAAAATTAATTCATCTTGCACCAGTTATTTTGAAGAAATCATCAACATTACAAGGAATATTTGAAACTAAAAATTTTGAAAGAATTAGATCTCATAATAGAACAGATAATATATTAAAAATAGTAACATATTATGAGTTTATTGCTGTAGTGGATAAAATACGAGCAAAAATAATTGTTAAACAAATTGATAATGGAGAAAAGTTTTTCTGGAGTATTATCCCATATTGGAAAATTAATAAAACAACTATGAGTAAAATCTTGCATTCAGGTTTTCCAGAAGAAGACTAAAACAAAAAACCCACCTAACGGTGGTTTCTTTGTTGGTGCTTGGTTACAGCTTATGTATTAGCCGTGAGAGGGCGAACCCTCCAAACACCTATAAGGACTATATCATATTTTTAGGGTAAAGTAAAGTTATCCACAGATAAATATTAGCGCTCTTGATGCATCGTTTTGATCTAATAAAAATAGTTAAAATAGCATTACTGGGTAAGGAGCAAGGAATCTCTACCTCTTGATGCTCAGCACTTCTTCGTCATCACTGGACTCAGGCTCATCAGTGCTTGCGGCCGGCAAT
>CAZUUH010000030.1:0-1636 GCA_964623415.1 uncultured Candidatus Saccharibacteria bacterium
TTCTCGTTATGTGAACTATAATCTTTCCATAATAGAGGAACACCCCAAATACTAAGAGGTGTAGTATAATTAAATAATGGATATTACGGATGAAAATCTGATTGATAATTATCTCTCTGGAGATGAAAATTTTTTTAAGTTGCTAATAGATAAGTACACACCTATTATGTATGCTTTTTGTTTACGTTTTACAAAAGAAGAAAATGCTTTTGATTTAACTCAAGAAATATTTGTAAAAGTTTGGAAAAATATAAAAAAGTTTAAAAAAGAAAAGTCACAGTTTAAGACTTGGCTTTTTGTGATTGCTCGAAATACTGTTACAGACTATCTTAGAAAGAAGAAAACCATCCCATTCTCATCTTTGAATACAGATGATAATGACTTTGTAGAGACCATAGAAGATGAGGAATTATTACCAGATGAATATTTGATTAAACTAGAAGAGAAAGAGTTTTTAAATGAAAAATTACAAGAATTATCATTTTTATATAAGGAAATACTAGTTTTGCATTATCAAGAAGATATGACATTTGACGAGATCGGTAAAGTTTTGAAAAAGCCCTTAAATACAGTAAAAAGTTGTCACAGAAGAGCTCTTATTAAACTTAAAGAGATATTGCACCAAGATTATTAATCTAAACGTATATATAATATATGGGGAAAGATTTACATGAAATTTTTAAAAATCCAAAAGATTATTCTGTAGAGTATATGACTTCTCGAATTTGGCAAAAGATAAAGAAAGAAAGAGAGAAGATTTGGAGAATGAAAACTATAGGGTATGGAGTAATGAGTGTTTTATCTGTTTTGGTTTTAATTATATCGCTAGATTCTTTAAGAGCTGAATTTATAAGATTCGGTTTTTCTGATTATTTATCGTTAATCTTTTCAGATACTGGTTTTGTTGCTCAATTTTGGTCAGTTTATTTATTTACGTTGATAGACTCTCTACCATTTTTAAGTGTAGCATTTTTATTATTTTTAATTTTTGCATTTTTGTTTTCATCTGGTCGTTTAGTTTTTCAAATCAAGAATAGATTATTATTATCATAAATATTAAAAATATATGAATAAAGAAAAAATAAAAAAGTTTTTAAAATCAAAAGTTTTTAAAATTATAATTTATATTTTAGGAGTTCTTGTAGTCGCTTCTTTTATTTTCCAAGCAGGGATGATGGCAGGTTTTAAGAAAGCAATGTTTAAAAGAGATTGGGGAGATCACTATATGATGAATTTTGGTATTCCAGAGATGGGTCCAAGAATTAAGGCTGGACGTTTCGATAACTTTGGTGATTTACCAAATGCTCATGGAGCTATAGGTAAGATTATAAAAATTGAATTACCCTCTATTGTAGTTCTGGACGATAAAGATAAAACTGAAAAGATTATTATTTTAGATGAGAGAACGCAGATAAAAAAGATTGGTGAAGACATAAATGCTAATGTTTTAAAAATTGATGAGAGTGTTGTTGTTATTGGTATGCCAAATTCTATGGGTCAAATAGAAGCACGTCTTTTAAGGGTGATACCAGCTCCGTTTGAAGGGTTTATTAATAAAATTAAATAAGATATTTAATAAAGAAAATATATGTTAAAGAAAGTAAAGAATATTGTTTTGAAACATAAAATAATAACA
>CAZUUH010000031.1:0-1570 GCA_964623415.1 uncultured Candidatus Saccharibacteria bacterium
AATTTTCTTTCTATTGAAGTTTTCTCCATATATATAATTATAGCATAATTATATATAGGATAGGAAAGGGTATTGGTGTGGACGCTTTTTTATATAAAAATATTTCTTGTGTTATAATATAAAAACCGAACAAAATGAAGAATGATACTCTTACTTTATGGGATGGTTTTTAAATGGATTTAAATTTTTCAAAAAATGATAAAGAAAAAGACCATCTGTATGAGATGGTGGTTCTTTTTTGGCCTATATGGGTACCAGTTATATCATTTATAGTATATCTCTTTTATTTAAGTGCGTAATTTTGTTTTATTATTTTCTTATATAAAGAAATTAATAATTTTGTATTTTTATCGCTATTAAATTCTTTTGAAGTCTTGTAAGAATTTTTAGAACAAAATTTCCTTAATTTTTCATCTTCGAGAAGAATTTTTATTTTCTCTATAGCTTCTTCTTGTGAATTTACGATAAAACCATTTATACCATTTTTAATTATTTCAGGAGCTACTCCTACTCCATATGATACTGGGATTAATCCTTGTGACATCCCTTCAATTAAACTAAGAGAAAATCCTTCATACCTAGAAGATAAGAATAATATACTGCCACTAATATTTGACAGTATCTCTGGTATTTTATTTTTTTTATGGTTAACAAATAAAGAATGGTTTTCAATATTATTTAAAATCCAATTAGATAGATTTTTATTTGTAGTTATACAAATAGTAACTTTTTGTATATTTTTAAAGTGATTATAAACATGGATTAATCTATCAAATCCCTTTAATTTTAAATTGAAAGCATCATTACCAATTCTTCCCAAGAAAACTATTTTAGGATTTTTGTTAAATTTAAATTTTGTATTAAACCAATAATCTTCGATACAATTGTGTATTAAATGTATTCTTTCTTTCAACACACCCATATGCAACAATTCATCTGCAACTATTTTACTTGTTGCAATAGCAGCTTCTGCTCTTTTTGCAACATACCTTTCTATCTCCATTATATCTCTTATTGGTTTTCTAGTTTTTATATTTAATTCTTTTATTGCACCTTCTTTCCTTAATTGATACCAGAAATTTTTAGGACCATCTTCTAGGTTTATTGCTTGAGGAGTAAATTTTAGAAAGCCATAATTTGTTGAGCCAAAATGGCATACAGTTGGTATATCATAAGTTAAAAAAGGAAGCGGGGTATAGGTTGTACCTTGTATTAAATCAAATTTAAAAACCTCTTTTCTTTTTTCTAGAAGAGAAAAGAAGAACAGTATATTTTTCAATCCAAGTAAGTGATTCGGTGCATCAAGAGAAATATTAGGAAAAAAATTTTTTACTTCTACTCCTGAAGCTTTTAGTTTTTGAGAAATTAGGTTATTTATATAATGTGCACCAGTATTTATCTTTTTTTCATTATGTATGAAAGCTATACGCATATTTACATCTATAACATGTATTATATTATTTGTAAATTAGTATCATTGAAAAAATATTATTTTTAATGTATTCTATTAAGACCTATTGGGAGATCGTCTAAAGGTAGGACAGAGGCCTTTGAAGCCTTTAATCTAGGT